>JAICJJ010000042.1 GCA_025928535.1 Thermomicrobiales bacterium | reverse complement strand
GAGGGGCAGGGGGTGAGGGCCAACAAAACAAAACCGGCCCCGGTCGCGTGACCGGGGCCGGCAGCCAGCGAGCGGATTGAACTCCGCCCGAAGGACCTAGCTGACGAAAGCCAGGTTGTAGTTGCCGCCGGAGGCGTCGGCGATCGCCGTGCCGCCGTTGGCGGCGACGCCCAGGCTGGTGTTGTTCGAAACCGAGCCGCCGTTGACGGAGACATCGCCCCACGCGGTGTCGCCGACGCCGATGGCGTTGCCGGCGTTGCCGCCGCTGTTGATGTCGCCGAGCGACGCGGCGCCGCCATTCGCGCCCGCCGTCGCCACGCCGCCGTTGCCGGCCGACGCGGTGAACGTCGGGCCAGTCGACGTGCCAAGGAACTTGCCCTGCAGGTCGGCCAGCTTCGACTGGGCCTCAAGGAAATCAGACATGTGAAACGACCCTCCGTTTGCTCCCCGTGGACCCACCTCGTTTGGCGCGCAGGAAGCGTCACCTTCCCAGGTCCGCTTGACTTATAGCATCGCTGGCGGCGCTTGTCCACCGCCCAACGGTCCCGCCCACGTCGCCAGGGGGGCGACCTGCCCCGTCCACACCGTTACAACGGTTCGCCGGTCTCGGGGGTTTCGGGCGCCAGCCGCTGGACGAGGGCCGCCAGTTCCTCGTCATCCAGTTTGCGGAAGAGCGGAGCCGGCGGCGGCAGCGCGCGACCCGCCGGCAACGGGCGCATGATCCATGTCAATTCGTGGACAGAGCCTTCGTCGCCGAGCAATTCATGCAGGCGCTGGGCCGAAAACGGCAAAAACGGCGCAGTCAGCACGCGCAGCGCCGAGACGGTTTGCAGCGCCGTCCAGAGCGCGGTCGCCGCCCGCGCTGGGTCGGTCTTGATCGTCTTCCACGGCGCGGCTTCGTCAAGATAGCGATTGAGCGCGCCGGCGAGCCCCATCGTCAGCCGCAGCGCTTCCCGCAGATGGACGGCTTCGATCTGCTCGCCGACAGCGGCGAACACGGCGTTGGCCTGGGCCAGCATCGCTTCGTCCGTGGGCGTCAGTTCGCCCGGCTCCGGCACGATTCCGCCAGAGCGCGACTGCAGAAAACTGAGCAGGCGGTGCACCGCGTTGCCGTAGGTGGCGACGAGTTCGTCGTTGTTGCGACGCTGGAACTCGTCCCAGGAAAAATCGGTGTCGCGGTTTTCCGGCGCGTTGATCGTCAGGAAAAAGCGGATCGCGTCGGCGTCGAACAGATCGAGCGCTTCCGGCAGGAACGGCAAGCGCGCCGTGTAGGTCCGCGACGACGACAACTTCTGGCCGCCAAGCGTCAGGAATTCGTTGGCCGGGACGTCGTACGGCAGCGCGAAGCCGCCGTAGCCCATGAGCATCGCCGGCCAGATGATGGCGTGGAAGGGAATGTTGTCCTTGCCGATGAAGTAGTAGGCGCGGCCCGGCGCGGTTCCGTCCGCTCCCAACGCCCACCAGCGTTTCCAGGCGTCCGGCTCGCCCTGCCGCTCGGCCCACTCCATCGACGCGGAGAGATAGCCGATGACGGCGTCGAACCAGACATAGATTCGCTTGTCTTCATAGCCGGGCAGCGGGATCGGCACGCCCCAATCGAGATCGCGGGTGATGGCGCGGGGCTTGAGCCCTTCATGGAGCCAGCCGAGCGTGAAATTCATCACCGCCGGCCGCCAGTGCCGGCCGACTCCTTCGACCCAATCGAGCAGCGCCGGGGTGAATTGCGGCAGATCGAGAAAGAAATGCGTCGTTTCCCGCGTTTCGGGGCGCGCGCCGGACAACTTCGAGCGCGGTTCGATCAGGTCGATCGGGTCGAGCGTGCGGCCGCAGTTGTCGCATTGGTCGCCGCGGGCGTCGCCGTAGCCGCAATGCGGGCAGGTGCCCTCGACGTAGCGGTCGGGCAAAAACCGCTTCGCCTCGGGGTCGTACATCGCCAGTTGGGTGTCCTCGAAGAGGTAGCCGCGTTCGAGCAGACGCAGGAAAAAATCCTGCGTCACCCGGTAATGGATCGGCGTCAGCGTCGTGGTGTAGAGGTCGTACGAAAGGCCCAGCCGCTCGAAACTGGCGGCGATGTCGCGATGGTTCGCTTCGGCCAGTTCCCGCGTCGGCACGCCCCGCTTGTCGGCGGCGACCATGATCGGCGTGCCGTGCATGTCGGAGCCGGAGACCATCAGGACATGATTGCCCGCCATCCGGTGATAGCGGGCGAAGATGTCCGGCGGCACGTACGCGCCGGCGGCATGCCCGAGATGCCGCGGTCCACTGGCGTAGGGCCAGGCCACCGCGACGAGAATGTGTTCCGGTGTCCGGGTCGTTTCGTTCGTGTCGCTCACCGATATCGGCCTCGTCGTAGATTCCACCAGACCTGGAACAGATCGCGCACATTGTTCCAGGTGTCCCGCGCGGGATGTACTTTACTTCCGACGCCATAGGTCCAGACAACTGGCGTGGCGCAGACGCGCAAGCCGAGGGCGCGGGCGACGACGAGCAACTCGACGTCGAACGCGGTCACCCGCGGCCCGGCGACCACCTCGGCGTCCCGATAGAGCCGGGCCCGCGCCAGGATCGCTTCGGCCGCCGGCCGGGTGAAGAGCTTGAAGCCGCATTGCGTGTCCTGGATGCCCGGCAGCACCGCCAGCCGGACGATGCCGTTGAAGACGCGCCCCATCAGATGGCGGTAGACCGGCTCGCCGAGCCGCCGCGCGCCGACCCCTTCGCGCGAGCCGATGGCGACGTCGCATCCGGCCGCCAGCGCGGCGCGCAAGCGATCGAAATAGGAGAGCGGCGTCGCCAGGTCGGCGTCGCAAAACCCGATCTGATCGCCGGTCGCGGCCAGCATGCCGGCGCGGACCGCGGCCGCCTTGCCGCCATGCGGGATGCGCAGCAGGCGTGCCCGCGCCGCGCCGTCAATCGCCGCCAGCGCGATCCGGTCGGCGCCATCGGTACTGCCGTCGTCGACGACGATCAACTCGCCGCAATACGGCTGCACATCGAGCCAGGCGAGGGCGGCTTCGATCGTCCGTCCGATGCGGGCGGCCTCGTTATAGGCTGGAATGACGAGGGAAAGGCTCGGGGCGGCGTCGCGCCGGTCCGTCTGGTTCACCCGCGCGCGCTTCCCCTTGCTCCCGGCGCATCCGCCGCTTCGCCGCCAACGGCCCGACTCTACCACGCAGGACGAGTCGAGGAGTCGAGAAGTCGAGAAGTCGAGGAGTGGGGTGCGCCTTGGCATCTTTCGTGGCTCAGGATGCCGGTCCAGCGGAACGCCCCGCCGTCGTTCTTCTCGACTCCTCGACTTCTCGACTCCCCGACTCGCGTGGTATGGTCAAATCCGCCGGGCGACGATGGAACGACGAGGAGGCCGCGAGTGCTGGAATTGGGCGCGCACATGTCGGTTGCCGGCGGGCACGAGCGGGCGATCGACCGGGCGCTTGCCTGCGAGATGACCGCCTGCCAGATCTTCACCAAGAACGCCAACCAGTGGAACGCCAAGCCGATCGCCCCCGACGCGGCGGAACGATTTCGCGCGCGCTGGGGCGAATCGGGCATGAAGGCGCTCGTCGCCCATGACTCGTACCTGATCAACATCGCCTCGAGCGACGACGCCCTTTGGGAAAAGTCGCGGCTCGCGTTTCGCGACGAACTCGATCGCTGCGATCTGCTCGGCGTGCCCTACCTCGTCTCCCACCCCGGCGCGCATCTCGGCGCCGGCGTCGAAACCGGCATCGCCCGCGTCATCGACGCGATCGATCGAATTCATGCCGAACGACCTGAAGGCGAGGCGATGATCCTGATCGAAACGACGGCCGGCCAGGGAACGACGCTCGGCCGTTCGTTCGAGGAGGTCGCCGCCATCGTCGGCGGCATCGCCGACCAGTCCCGGATCGGCGTCTGCTTCGACACCTGCCACGTCTTCGCCGCCGGCTACGATCTGCGCGACGAAGCGAGTTACGCGGCGACGATGGCCGCGTTCGACGAAATCGTCGGGCTGAGCCGGCTGAAGGCGCTCCACCTCAACGACTCGAAAAAGGGGCTCGGCAGCCACGTCGACCGGCACACCCATATCGGCGAAGGCGAACTCGGCCTCGAGCCGTTCCGCTTCATCCTGAACGACGCCCGGCTCGCCGGCTTGCCCGGCATCCTCGAAACGCCGAAAGGGGACGACGACGCCGACGACAAGCGCAACCTCGCCGCCCTGCGCGGCCTGATCGGCGCGGCCGCGTCGGTCTGAACCGACGGCGGCACGCCAGGAATCGCGTCAGCCGTGGCCGACCGCCCTCCTGTTCCGCCACCTCGGCGGGCACCGCGCCTGCCGCCGCGGCGGGCGCCCGCGCCGTCCATCGTCGTCGCGCTCGCGGACGCGACGCTCGCCTTCCGTCGCGATCCCGCGCTCGCCCGCCGCACGCGATCGGCGGCGCTCATCGCGTGCGGCCTCTGCCTCGCGCTCGTCGCCGGCCTGGCCGACGGCCGGCTGCATCGCGGCGTCGAATCGGGCGCGGAATTGCCGCCCGCGCGGCAGTTGACCGGGCGCGATCTTGCGGTCAACGGCGATCTGACGCGTTTCGCGCCGGACCAGACGGCGGCGGTGGCGGCGGCCTTGCAGGCGAACGGCATCCGCTATCTCCGGCAGTCGTTCGCCTGGTCCGAACTGGAGCCGCAGCCGGGCGTTTTCCAATGGGATCGCGCCGACGCGATCGTCAACGAGCTCGACCGGCACGGCATCACCCTCGTCGCGGTCTTGCATCGCTCTCCCGTCTGGGCGCGAGCGCCGGGCGCGGAAGGAGCGTTCGACGCGCCGCCGACCGATCCCGGCGCCTACGAGCGTTTCATCCAGGAATTCGTCACCCGCTACGGCGCCAAGGCGCCGTTCATCCAGATCTGGGATTTGCCGAACCGGCCCGATCATTGGGGCGGCAAAGCCGCGACGCCAAGCGACTATCTCGGGCTACTGGCACGCGGCTTCAACGCGGCGCGGTCGGCCAACCCGAACGTGTCGGTCATCCTGGCCGAACTCGACCCCTTTCCGGGACCGGGCGCGCCGGCCGATCTCAGCTTCCTGCGGGGACTC
The DNA here is from genome assembly GCA_025928535.1 of Thermomicrobiales bacterium. GTDB lineage: Bacteria > Chloroflexota > Chloroflexia > Thermomicrobiales > UBA6265 > JAICJJ01. Next base: position 5,904 of record JAICJJ010000042.1, on the reverse strand, counting down.
TACGCCGCGGGCGGGGCTCCGTTTTTCGATGTCGTCGCCGCCCGCGTCGACGGCGGCAACCGCACGCCATACGACCGCGGCGTCGCGGCGGCCGCGCCGAGCCTTTCACGCGCGACGTTGCTGCGCGCGTTGATGCGCGCCAACGGCGACGATCAGAAGCCGATCTGGGGCACCCACTACGGCTGGCGCGCCGCGACCGCCGACTCGCCGTCGTCCGGCCTCTCCCCGCGCGACCAGGCGGCGTTCGCCGTCGCCGGCATCGAACGCGCCCGCGCCGAATGGCCCTGGATGGGACCGCTCTTCGCCTGGGGTCTCGCGCCCGGGCCGAACCTCGGCGGAGACGTCGCTCCAGGCGAGGCGTTGCTGACCCCCGAAGGCGCGCCGACGCCGCTCCTGACCGCGCTGGGCGCCTTCGCCGCCTCGGGCGCGACCGACATTGCCCCAACCGGCTTCTTGCCGGTGCAAGCCCGGCAGATCGTCTACGAAGGGAGTTGGGAACTCCAGCACCTCGGCTCCGAAACGTACCGCACGACGAGCCAGGTCGGCGCCCGGTTGTCGGTCACGTTTCAGGGCACCGGCGTCGTGGCCCGGCTGCGGCTCGGTCGGCAGACCGGCGCGCTCGACATCACGCTCGACGGCCAGCCGGTGAATGTCGATCTGGACGCGTTTCAGGCGGCGGACGTCAACATCCCGCTGGCGAGCGGCCTGACAGACGGCCCCCATCAACTGACCATGCGACTGGCAGAGCCGGGCCAATTCACCATCGGCGGCCTGGTCATCGAACGGACGATCCCGCTCCACTGGCCAATCGTCCTGCTGCTGGCGGCCGGGTTCGTGCTGGCGGCGGTCGGCTTGCGCGATCTGACGTTCGCCCTTGCCGAGCGGAGCGGACGCTTGCAGCCGCGCGTTCCCGGCGAATCGTGGCCCGAATTGCCGTTCCTGCCCGGCTGGCGGCCGTCGCGCCGCGCCTGATGAACAGACCGCTATACTCCCCGCGCGGCGTCGTGGCCGCGCTCTTGCGGCAGCGCCCGAACGGTTCGGCGGCCCGCGCCGATCCGGCAATCCGCGGCGCTTTCGGAGGACGCATGATCGAGCAGATTCGCCCACGCGCCGGAACGACCCCGGCATGATCGAACAGGACGCCGCTCGGGGCGAGTTTCCCGGCGCCGGCATGCCAGTCGACGCCGCCCCCGACAGTTCCGAACCGACCGGTCCGGGGCCGCTGGGACGCCGGTTTTTCCGGCCGGAGACGATCGTCTCGTTTCTCATCGCGCTCGCCATCCTCGTCTTTTTCTTCCGGCGACTCGACCTGGAGCCGGCCAAAATTTGGGCGGTGATCCAGCACGTCAATCCGTGGCTCTACGCGATGGCGTTCGTCGTCTGGTACGGCGGCTTCTGGCTGCGCGGCGAACGGTGGGTGAAGATGCTCGGGCAAGCCGGCGTCGACGCCCGGCACGGCTACCACCTGCCGTCGCTCAACGGCATCGTCGAGATTTTGCTCCTCTCCTGGTTCGCCAACTGCGTCGTGCCGGCCAAACTCGGCGACGCCTACCGCGCCTTTCTCATCAAGCAGGAAAGCCGCGTGCCGTTCAGCAAGGCGATCGGGACGATCCTGTCCGAACGCCTGGCCGATCTGGCGGTGCTCTGCGTGATGATGGCCGGCGTCGCCGTGGCGCTTTTTCACGGCCACGTGCCAGCGCAGGCGACCCAGACCTTCATCCTTGGCGGCGCGCTGATCCTCGTCGCGGCGGCCGGCCTCGGCGTGATGTGGACGGCGCGCGAGACGCTCCACCGCCTCGTGCCGGAGCGGTTTCGCGGCCAATACGCCAATCTTCACGACGCCGTCTTCAGTTCGCTCCGGCGCCCGGAGTGGGTGGTCGGGCCTGGCATCGTCCTCTGGCTGATCGAGGGGATGCGCTTCTGGTTCGTCGGCGCGGCGCTCCATTCCGGGATGTCGCCGTTGGTCGCCCTTTTCATCGCCTTGATGGGCGCGCTGCTGACGACGCTGCCGCTCACCCCGGCCGGACTCGGCGTCGTCGAAGCGGGCACGGGCGCGGTGATGGTCCACGTCTTCGGCATGGACCCGACGCTGGCCGTCTCGATCATCCTGCTCGATCGGGTTTGCGCCTACTGGGCGCTCGTCGGCCTCGGTCTCGTCCTCTACGTCCGCCGCTTCCGCCGCCTGGCGCGGCTCGATCCCGCCCCGGCGCCGGCCACCCGCACGGCGGGACTGCGGCAAGCCGATTGATCGTGGCGGACCCGCCAGCCGCTCCGCCTGATGGCGACGACGCGCATTTCCCAGAACCGGCGGCGGACCCGGCCCCGGAATGGCGGTTCTCGCTAGGCCGAGCACGCGCCTGGTTGACGGCCAACCGCGCCAGATCCGAGCTCCTCCTGATCGGCGGCATCGCCATTGGTGGTATCGTCTGCATGATGGTCATCACCGTCGTCGTCCTGATCGTCCAACTCCGGCGCTAGCCCCGGCCCTGCGCTGATCGTCATGGAAGCCGCCCTATGGCCACCTCGCTCCCCCAGGATGCCGCCGAACTGCCGCCGCAGATGTCGGTCGCCGAATTTCGCTCGGTGGTCGAACGGATCGAGCAGGAAGTCGCCCGCGTCATGGTCGGGCAAGCCGACACCGTGCGTGACGTCCTGACCTGCGTCATCGCCGGCGGCCACGCGCTGCTGGAAGGCGCGCCCGGCCTCGGCAAGACGATGCTGGTGCGGACGCTGGGCGAAGCGCTCGATCTCGAATTCAGCCGCATCCAGTTCACGCCGGATCTGATGCCGGCCGACATCACCGGCACCAACATCCTGATGGAAGATCACGAAGGCCGCCGTCAATTCGCGTTTCAGCCCGGCCCGATTTTCGCCAACCTGATCCTCGCCGACGAAATCAACCGCGCTACGCCGAAAACCCAATCGGCGTTGCTGGAAGCAATGCAGGAAAAGACGGTCACCGTCGCCGACACGATGCACCCCCTGGCCCAGCCTTTTTTCGTGCTGGCGACGCAAAATCCGCTCGAGATGGAAGGCACCTACCCGCTGCCGGAAGCCCAACTCGACCGGTTTTTCTACAAGTTGCTCGTTCCCTACCCCAACGCGTCCGACCTGACGGAAATCGTCCGCCGCACGACCACCCGCCTGTCGCTCGCGGCCGACCGCGTGGCGGACGGCGCGACGGTCGAAACGATGGGCCAACTGGCGCGGCAGGTGCCGATCGCATCGCACGTCACTGATTATGTCGTGCGGCTGGTGCTCGCCACCCATCCCGAAGGCGACGCGGCGGCGCCGGTCGTCCGCCGTTACGTGCGCTACGGCGTCAGCCCGCGCGGGGCGCAGTCGATCGTGCTCGGGGCGAAGATTCGCGCGCTGATGGAAGGGCGCCTCAACGTCTCGTTCGACGACGTGCGGGCGGTCGCGCTGCCATCGCTGCGGCACCGGCTGATCCTCAATTTCGAAGCCGAAGCGAGCGAAACGACCGCCGACGACGTGCTGCGCGGCTTGCTCGAAGCGGTGCCGGAGACGGGATAGTGTCGAGTCGGGGAGTCGGGAAGTCGGGAAGTCGGGAAGTCGGGAAGTCGGGAAGTCGGGAAGTCGGGAAGAGCATAGGCGATGCGGGGCGGCGAACAACGGAAGCAGCGTCGCCTCGTCATTCCGAGTTTGTCGAGGAATCTCGTCGTTTCCGGTCACAGAGCACGAGATGCTTCGACAAGCTCAGCATGACGGGCGGTGGCGGGCAGGCGTCGGTCGCCGCCCATGCGGGCGGCCGGGAATAAATCGGCATCCTCCGACGACAAGCCCGACGGGCTCAGGACGGAGCCCTCGCCGCGCGAATGCACGTGGGGCGGGATGACGGAGGGAGCGTGGGCCGGGGATCGGACGGCTTCTCCCCGCTGCGAGTCGTCCGCCCCCGTCCTGCCCGACTTCCCGACTTCCCGACTTCCCGACTCCGTTCAAGTGCGCCTCTGGCGGCGAACGTGCGATCATGTCGCCTGAACGAGCGTGGCACGGCTTCTTTTCGATGGGAGGACAACGATGTTCGATCTGGTCCCACGTCCCGACCGATACGGCGACGACCCGCCGGAACCGACGACGATCGACGAATTGATTCAGGCTCGGATCGATGGCCGGCTGAGCCGACGCGCGATGATCCGCAAGGCGCTGCAGATCGGCATCGCGGCGCCGGTCGTCGGCATCATGCTGCATGCCACGTCCGACATGGCGTTCGGCGCGCCGACCCAGAACTCGGAAACCCGGACCGAGCCGTTCCAGGCGAAGCAAACCGTGCCGGCGGACAAGCCGACCAAACCCGCCGGCGAGCCGAAGCAAGGCGGCACGTTGACGGTCGCGACGAACGAAGAGCCGGACACGCTCAACCCGTGGCTGACCCAACTCGTCACCGGCACCGATGTCGTCGTCGGCGTCATCGACCCGCTGCTCGCCTACGACAGCAATGAAAAACTGCAGCCGGCGCTGGCGACGGAAATGTCCGTCTCCAAGGATGGGTTGACCTACACCTTCACCCTGCGCGACGGCGTCACCTTCCACAATGGCGACAAATTCACCGGCGACGATGTCATCAACTCGTGGAAGATGATCATGAACCCCGATTTTGGGGCGTTCAACACCAACGGCTGGGACAAGGTCACCGACATCAAGGCGGACGGCAATTCGCTGACGATCGTGACCAAAGAAGTCTACGCGCCGTTCCTGTCGTACGTCGGGCCGACCTCGATCGTGCCGACCTCGTCGCTCAAAGCCGGCGCCGACAAGTTCAAGCAAGACTACGGCCGGGCGCCGATCGGCACCGGGCCGTTCAAGTTCAATCAGTGGCAGGCCAAGCAGCAGATCACCCTCGACCGCTTCGACGGCTATTGGGGCAACAAGCCGAAACTCGACAAGATCATCTACAAGGTCGTGCCGGACGACAACACGCAACTCGTCCAGTTGCGAACCGGCGAAGCGCAACTTTCCGGCAGCGCCGGCGCCCTTCCGGCCAGCCGGGTCGATGAAGCGCTCGCCATTCCCAACCTGATCGTGCTCGAACACGCGACCCAGGCCTGGAGCCACATCGACCTCAAGCAGTGGGATTTCCTGCGGATGACGAAAGTGCGGCAGGCGCTCGATTTCGCGACGCCGTCGCAGCAGATCATCGACAAACTGCTGAAAGGCCGCGCGCTGCCGAGCGTCGCTGACCAGGCGCCGGGCACCTGGGCGTTTGACGACAGCGTCAAGCCGCGCCCGTACGATGTCGATCAGGCCAAGAAATTGATGGCGGAAGCCGGATTGACGCCGGGCGGCGACGGCACGCTGCAAGGCAAGGTTCCGACCAACGACCCCAACGTCGGCGACGGCGAGGTCAAGCCGTTCGAAATCGAGCTCTGGTACGTCAGCGGCAGCAGCGACACCGAACGGGTCGCCCAGGTGATCGGCCAGAGTTGGAACAGCATCGGCGTCAAGACGACCCTCAAGAATCAGGACGTCTCGACGATCTGGGGACCGGAAGGCTACCAGTTCACCAAGCAGATGACCGGCTGTTTCTTCAGTTGGTACAACGGCAACGATCCGACCGACACCTTCTACTGGGCGTCGTCGCAGATTCCGAAGACGCCGACCGGCACCGGCGGCAACTTGCCCGCCTATTTCTTCAAGTATTCGTTCCAGGACCAGATCGACAAACTGTGCGCCGAAGGCGACACGACGGTCGATCAGGACGCCCGCAAGAAAATCTACAGCCAGATTCAGGCGCTACTGCACGAGGAAGTGCCGGTCGTCTTCATCTACTGGGGCAAGGCGTTTCCGGCCGTCAAGGACAACGTCGGCGGCTTCTGGCCAAGCGCCTTCACCAACCTCCTCTGGAACGCACAGGATTGGTACCTGACGTAAGACGGCAAGACGGCG
>JAICJJ010000369.1 GCA_025928535.1 Thermomicrobiales bacterium | reverse complement strand
CGGAATCGGCTCGTCAGGCGGCGGCGCGAGGAGGCCGGCGACCAGCGCGTCGGCGCCGACGAGATCGGCCCCTGGCGCGGTTTGCAGGCCCTCGACGAAATCGGCGACGAACGCGACGGCGTCGCGACCCATCGCTTCCCAGGTGGCGCGATCCGGTTCCAATGGAGGAGTCGTCATGGTCGAAGGCTAGCACGGACGGGCTACTCGCCGGCCGCTTCCTCGGCGAAGAAATCTTCTTCGTCCGAATCGACGACGAGCGTCTGGCTTTGCTCGCGCATGAATTGCTGAACGTAGTAGGGACCGAGGCCCCCTTTGCCGGTGCTGCCGCTCGCTTTCCAGCCGGCGAACGATTGGCAGCCGGGCCAGGCGCCGGTGGTCGAGCCGCCTTTGCGGTTGGCGTAGACGACGCCCGCTTCGATCTGGTCGAAAAAGCGTTCGATCTCCGAGCGATCTTCGGTGAAGATGCCGGCGGTCAAGCCATATTCGGTGTCGTTGGCGAGCGCGATCGCCTGGTCGAGGGAGTCGACCGGCGCGGCGACGATGAACGGCAGGAAGATTTCGTTTTTGAAGAGGGGATGATCGACCGGCAAGCCGTCGATCACCGTCGGCGCGACGAATGTGCCGTGATCGAAATCTGCGCCGGTCAGGCGCTCGCCGCCGGCCCGGATCGTGCCGCCTTCGGCCGAGGCGACGGCCGATTCGAACCGCTGGACGGCGCGTTCGTCGATCACCGGACCGACATACGTGTCGCGCTCGGCCGGATCGCCCACCTTGACCCGCTGCGTCCGTTCGGTCAGCCGGCGCATGAATTCGTCGTAGACCGGCTGCTCGATGTAGACGCGGGAGCAGGCGGAACATTTCTGGCCGGAATAGCCGAATGCGGAGCGGACGACGCCTTCGACCGCCTTGTCGAGGTCGGCGTTGCGGGTGACGATCGTCGGATTCTTGCCGCCCATCTCGGTGATGACCGGCTTCGGATAGGCGGTCGGGACTTCCTTGAACAATTCGAGGCCGACTTCTTTCGAGCCGGTGAAGATGACGCCGTCGACGTCGGGATGGAGCGCCAGCGCTTCCCCGACGTCCGAGCCGGAGCCGGTGACGTAGTTGAAGACGCCGGCCGGCACGCCGGCGTCGGCATAGGCGCGGGCGAGTTCGTAGCCGGCCAGCGGCGTCAGGCTCGCCGGCTTGTAGACGACGGTGTTGCCCGCCACCAGCGCGCCGGAACTCATTCCGGCGGAAAGGGCGTGCGGGAAGTTGAACGGCGCCAGCACCGCCCAGACGCCGAACGGCCGGAGGACGGAGCGATTGCGTTCGGCCGGATCGAGCGATTCCAGCCGGCGTTGGAAGCCGTGATTCTGCTCCATCTGCTCGGCGTAGGTCTGGATCAGGTCGGCGCCTTCTTCCACTTCCCCGATGGATTCGGCCCGATTCTTGCCCGCTTCCAGAATCAGCAGCGCAGCCAGCCGGAACTTGCGCTCTCGGATGATTTCGGCCGCCCGCTTCATGATCGCGACCCGCTCTTGCCAGGGGCGGCCCGACCAGTCGGGGAACGCCGCCCGCGCGGCGGCGACTGCGTCGTCGACATCCTGCCGCGTTCCATGCTGGAAGCGGCCGATCACCATTTCATGATCGGCCGGGGCGACGACGGTGAACGTGTCGGAGGCCGTTCGCTCCTTGCCGGCGACGATCATCGGGTAGGTCGCGCCGAGTTCGTCGCGGACTTCGGCCAGCGCCTTGTCGAAGGCGTCGTGCATGGCCGCGACCTGTTCCGGCGTCGCGGTGTAGGTGATTTTTTCCGTAGTCGCGCTCATGCGTCGCTCCTCTCGGCGTCCTGATAGGGGCCGACGATCTGGGTCAATTCGATCCGGTTGCCAAATGGGTCGTGAATGAAAAAGCGCGGCCGGTTGGGGATCGCCTGCGTTTCTTCGATCGGGATGTCCCGCGCCGAAAGATCGCGGCGGGCGGCGTCGATGTCGTCCACCTGCAGGCAGAGATGTTGCCCCGGCGAATTGGGGCCGAAGCCGTCTTCGGTGAAGCAATGGATTTCGTGGCCGCCGTCGCCGGCCAGAAACCAGACGAGGCCGAGATGCCGGATCGACGCCGGCGGCTCGACTTCCGCCATGCCGAGGACATCGCCGTAGAACCGACGGGCATCGTCCGCGCCGCCGGGCGGCATCGGAATGCTTGCGTGTTGCAGCCGCTGTACGCTCGCCATCGTCGCTCTCCTCGGACGCTTTCGCGGTCGCCGAATCCGGGGATATTGCCGCACATGCCGGGGCGGGTGTCCACCCCCGCGCTTGCGTCGGGGAGCGCGCGCGCCGCAAGATGTGCCGGAGCGGCACGGCGGCGCGAGCGGGAGGCCCTTCGGTGAGCGAGCGACAGTTTCCAAACGCGCGGGTCAGCGCGCATCCGCTGGTGCGGCACAAGGTCCGCCTGCTGGCGGACGAGCGGACCGATTCGAAATTGTTTCGCGAACTCGTCGCCGAATTGACGGCCCTGCTCATCTACGAGGCGACGGCGGACCTGCCGCTGCGGCAGGTGACCTTCCGGACGCCGCTGGAAGAAGCGGTCGGCAGTGAAATCGACGCGCGGATCGGGCTGGTGCCGATCTTGCGCGCCGGCCTCGGCATGGTCGACGAAGCGCTGAACGTCATTCCCAACGCCCAGGTCTGGCACCTCGGCTTCTATCGCGACGAAACGACGCACCGGCCGATCAGTTACTACAACCGGCTGCCGCCGACCTGCCCCGACGACCTCGTCATCCTGCTCGATCCGATGCTGGCGACCGGCGGCTCGGCGGTGGCGGCGACGACGACGCTGAAGGAGTGGGGCGCCCGCCGGATCAGTTACCTCGGCCTGATCGCGGCGCCTGAAGGGATGCAGCGCATGCTCGACGTCCATCCCGACGTGCCGGTCCATGTCGCGTTGCTCGATCGGCAACTCGACCAGAACAAGTTCATCCGCCCCGGCCTCGGCGACGCGGGCGACCGCATGTTCGGCACCCTCGATCTGGAGGGGTGAGCCGGTCGGTTCATGGGCGCGGCCGCACCATCCAGCGATGCTCGATGCCGCGCACGGCGTAGATGCGGCCGGCGGGAACGAACCCCAGATCGCGATAGATCGACTCGGCGTGCGTTTGCGCCGCGAGGACGACGGCCGAAGCTCCGGCCGCGTCTGCTGCGCGCAGCAGGAAGCGCATCGTTTCGGTGGCGACCCCTCGCCCACGGAATTCGGGCAGGGTCGCGACCCAGGCCACGAGCGCTTCGCCGCGTGAACCGTAGCCGAGCGTGATCCGGCCCGTGCCGGCCGGTCGCCGGACGACGCCGTTGGGGCCCGCTTCCGGCAACAGCGCGAGGGCGACGATGCTGCGCTCGTCGTCCGGGTCGAGCACGTTCGTGTCGACGATGCCCTGTTCGTCGATGAAGACCCGGCGGCGAATGGCGAGCACGGCCTCGTAGTCGGCGTCGCTGACGGCGCGCACGACCTCGATCCGGCCCGGCTGGAACTCGCCGGAGCCGTGCGCGACGCCGGAAAGGTCGCCGAGGCTCATCGTTCCGCCGCCTCGGCGGGTCGCGCCAGCAACCGCTCGCGTTCGCCTTGCCGCTCCTCGAGCCAGGCGCGGTCGGCGGCCAGCGCCCGCGCTGCCGCCTCGATGGCGGCCGCCACGCGACGCGGCGCGACGCCGCCCGGCACGTCGCGCAAGGCGACGCTTTCAGCGGCGGCGCGGGGCGGGCGTTGCTCGGCGAAGACGGGGTGGACCGCGGCCCAGTCGGCGTCGCTCAAATCGGCGAACGTCTTGCCTTCGGCGATGCAGCGTTGGACGAGACGGCCGACCGTTTCATGCGCTTCCCGGAATGGCACGCCATTGCGCGCCAGGAGGTCG
>JAICJJ010000614.1 GCA_025928535.1 Thermomicrobiales bacterium | reverse complement strand
CGGGATGATCTCGTAGCCCCCTTCGGATTGGAGATAGATCGCCGCGAAATGGCTTGGCCGCATCGGATCGGCCGAGAGGCCGACCATCGCGATCGTGCGGTAGGTCGTCAAAATGCGCAGCCGCTCGAGCGCCCCGGAGGTGGCGCGGACGAGCGCGGGTTGGCGCGTCGCCTCGATCATCGGTTCACTCCCAATCGGCGCCGGCCGCGACCGGCGAGCGCGTCAAATCCGTCGCTTTTCGGAGCGCCTGATCCAGATCCCAGCAGATGTCGTCGACGTCTTCCAACCCGACCGAAATCCGGACCAGATCGGGGCCGACGCCGGCCGCCAGTTGCTGCTCTTCGCTCATCTGCTGATGGGTCGTGCTGGCGGGGTGGATGATGAGCGTCTTGGCGTCGCCGATGTTGGCCAGGTGCGAGATCAGCCGTAGCGACTCGATGAACCGCGCGCCCGTTGCGCGTTCCCCCTTGACGCCGAAGGTGAAGACCGCCCCGGCGCCGCGCGGCAGATACTTGTCGGCCAGCGCCCGGTACGGACTGTCGGGCAAGCCGGGATAGCTGACCCAACCGACGGATGGATGTTCGTTCAAAAAACGCGCCACCTGCTCGGAATTGCGGCAATGCCGCTCCATCCGAACGGGGAGCGTTTCCAATCCCTGCAGAAAGAGAAACGCATTGAACGGACTCAGCGACGGGCCGAGATCGCGCAGATTTTCGACCCGCGCTTTCATCAGATAGCCGTATTCGCCGAACGTTTCGTAGAAGCGGATGCCGTGATAGCCGGGCGACGGCTCGGTCATGCCCGGGAAGTTGCCGTTGTCCCAGGGAAAACGGCCCGACTCGACGATGATGCCGCCGATGGCCGTGCCATGCCCCCCGATGAATTTGGTCGCCGAATGGACGACGATGTCCGCGCCATGCTCGAGCGGCCGGCAGAGATAGGGCGTCGCGAACGTGTTGTCGATGATCAGCGGCACGCCCGCTTCGTGCGCGATTGCCGCGACCGGCTCGATGTCGAACACCGAAATCTTCGGATTGCCGATCGTTTCGCCGTAAATCGCCCGCGTGCGCGGAGTGATCGCCCGACGAAAGCCATCGAGATCGTCCGGATCGACGAAAACGACATCGACGCCCCAGCGCCGCAACGTGATGTCGAGTTGCGTGTACGTGCCGCCATAGAGCGCGTTCGACGCCACGATCCGATCGCCCGGGCCGAGCAACGTCGCCAGCGCGATGAATTGCGCCGCCTGCCCGGACGCCACCGCCAGCCCGCCGGCGCCCCCTTCGAGCGCCGCGACCCGTTCCTCGAACGCGGCGGTCGTCGGATTCATGATTCGCGTGTAGATGTTGCCGAACCGCTGCAGCGCGAAAAGTTCCGCCGCGTGGTCGGTGTCTTCGAAGACGAACGAAGTCGTCTGGTAGATCGGCATCGCCCGCGCGCCGGTGACCGGATCGGGCCGCTGACCGGCATGCACCGCCAGCGTGTCGAAGCCGAAGATGCGGTCGTCGCCGTCGTGGCCATCGGCCTCCGGACGGTCGGACGCGCCATTCTGGTGGTCGCTCATCCCTACTCCCACGATCATTCGTCCGCGTCGATCGGTTGGCCGCTCGCGTACGTCGCGTCTTCGCCGACCTCGCGGGCGATCCAGACGGCGACGATGGCGCCGTTCGGCCCGTCCTCATCGAGCGTGGCGGCGAGCGCCTGCCGCAAGAATGCGTCGATCGCGTCTTCCCCCTTGCGG
>JAICJJ010000356.1 GCA_025928535.1 Thermomicrobiales bacterium | reverse complement strand
GGCGTACGGGTGGGCGGTCGCGCCGTACACCCGCATGACCGCCCCGGCGCGGCAAACGCCGACCCAGTGGGCTCGCGCCGGGCCAGAGAAGGCCGCGCCGGCCGGCGGTCCGGCTTCCGCCGTTACCCGGCGGGAGCAGCCGCCAGATCGACCGACGGCACGCCGCGCCGCCGACCGAACTTCAGATACAGCGCCGGCACGATGAAGAGATTGAGCAGCGTCGAGGTGGCCAGACCGCCGAGGATCACGACCGCCATCGGATGCTCGATCTCATGGCCGGGAATGCTGCCGGCGATCACCAGCGGGATCAGCGCCAGGCCGGTCGCCAACGCCGTCATCAGGATCGGCGCCAGCCGTTCCTGCGCGCCGCGCACGATGAGGCCGGGGCCGAACGGCTCGCCCTCTTCGCGCTCCAGATGCTGGTAGTGGCTGATCAGCATGATCCCGTTGCGGGCGGCGATGCCGAGGATCGTGAAAAACCCGACCAGCGACCCGAGCGAAATGACGCGATCGCCCGCGTACGCCGCCAGCACGCCGCCGACGAGCGCCGACGGCAACGTCAGGAAGATCAGCGCCGCCAGCCCGAAGTTGCCGAACGAGGTGTAGAGGAGCACGAACACGGCGATCGCCGCCAGACCGGCGAAACTGAACATCTGCCGCTGCGCGGTTTGGCGCTCCGCCCATTCGCCGAGGATTTCGGCGTGGTAGCCGAGCGGCATCGAAACGCCGTGGACGGCGCGTTCCACGTCGCCCGCGACCGCGCCGAGATCGCGCCCGCGCACGTTCGCCGTCACGTCGAGCCGCCGCGACAGATCTTCGTGGACGATCGCGTTCGGTTCCGGCGCGATTTCGACCTTGGCGACCTGATCGAGCCGGACGTGGCCGCCGGTCGGCGTATCGAGTTGCAGCCCCTGGATGTCCGTCAGGCTGTGGCGCGCGTCCGGCACGCTCCAGACCATCACGTCGTATCCCTTGCCGTCGCGGAAGATGTCGCCGACTTCTTCGCCGGAGACGATCACCGCGGCTTCGCGCCGGACGTCGCCCGGCGTCAGCCCGTATTTCTGCGCCGCGGCGAGATCGACCGAGACCTGGATCCGGGGCACGTTGACCTGGAGTTCGACGTTGTTGTCGACGATGCCGGGGATCGCGCTCATGGCCTGGTGAATTTCGTCCGCCTTCGCCCGCAGCACATTTTGATCCGGCCCGTAGATGCGGACGACGATCGCTTCGCCGCTGCCGGAAAGCGTTTCCTCGATCCGTTCGTTGAGATAGGTCTGGACGTCCTTGAATAGCCCGGGATAACTCGCGACCACGTTCTGGATCGCCTCGCGGGTCTTGTCGTAGTCGGCCGACGGATCGATGCTGATCCAGTTTTCCCCGAAGTTGATGCCGGCCACCTCTTCGCCCAGGAACGCCTGGCCGATATGCGAGCCGAAGTTGCGGACGCCCGGGATCGACCGCAATTCCTGGCTGGCGAGGGTGACGATGCGCGTCTCCTCCGGATAGGAGGTGGACGGCTCGGTCACCCAGTGCATCAGGAAATCCCGCTCCTTGAACTCGGGAAACATCGACTGACCGAGATGCGGCGCGACCAGCGCGCCGACGAGGACGACCGCCGCGACCGTGCCGAACGCGACCTGCGGCCGGCGGACGATGCGCTGGAGAAGCGCCCCGTAGGCGCGCTTCAACGGCGGCACGATCGGCGACTCGCGCCGTTCGACCCGCGCGTTGCGCAGCAGCAACAGCGCCAGCGCCGGGGTGACGGTGAGCGCCACCACCATCGACGCCAGCACCGCCAGCGCGTACGAGATCGCGAGCGGCCGGAAAAAGGCGCCGGACAGGCCCCCGAGGAAAAAGATCGGGATGAGCGTCGCGGCGTCGATCAACGTGGCGTAGACGATCGCGCTGCGCACTTCGAGCGAACCGTCGAGGACGATCGCCATCGTCGATCGCGTGCTGCCCTCCTGCCGCGCCTGTCGCAACCGCCGCACGATGTTTTCGATGTCGATGATGGCGTCATCGACGACGACGCCGACCGCGATGACGAACCCGGCTAAGCTCATGGTGTTGATTGCTGCTCCTCTGAAATAGAGAACCAGCGCCGCCGCCAGCAACGACAGCGGAATCGCGATCACGCTGATCAGCGCCGTGCGCCATTCGAAGAGAAACGCGATCAGCACGATCACGACGAGCAGGCACCCGAGCACCAGCGCCCGCGTCAGATTTTCGAACGCCATCTCGATGAAACTGGCCGGCCGGAAGATCGTCGAATCGATCGTGACCCCCGGCAGGCCCGGCCGCATCTCGTTGAGCGCGGCTTCGACCTGCCTGGTGATTTCGAGGGTGTTGCCCCACGGCAACCGCTCGACCACGAGCATCAGGCCGGGACCGCCGTTGATGACCGCGTCGCCGATGGCCGGCTGCGAGTTGTAGGTCACCGTCGCGACGTCGCCCAGGCGAAGCGGCTTGCCGTTCGGGTCGGCGACGACCACTTGGCTCATGTCGCCCACCGAGATGATCGGCAGCACATGGTCGATGCTGAATCGCTGCGTCGGCGTGTCGATGAACCCGCCGGTGCCGATCACCGCCCCGTCGGCGTATTTCAGCAAGCCGACGTCGAGCGAATCGGCCGTGGCTTGCATCACCTGGTCGAGCGAGAGATTGTTGGCCTTGAGCAGATCCGGATGCACCTGCACCTGCATCTGCTTCAACTGCTCGCCCCAGATCGCGACGTTGGCGACGCCCGGAACGCGCAGCAGGCGCGCCCGGATCGACCAGTACGCGATCATCGACAGGTCCATCTGGGAAATCGAGTTCGACGAAATGCCGATCTTCATGATCCGGCTGGTCGACGAAAGCGGTTGCAGCATGATCGGCGGCGCCGCCCAGGTCGGCAGCGTCGGAATCACCGTTTGCATCCGCTCCGACACCATCTGCCGCGCCGTCATCAGATCCGTCCCGGGGCGGAAGAGCATGACGATCGACGACAGTTGGGGCACGGACCGCGAGCGCATGATGTCCATGCTCGGCGTGCCGGCCAGCGCCTGCTCCATCGGAATCGTGACCAGCGATTCGACATCCGTCGCGGAGAGGCCGAGGCATGCCGTCTGAATTTCGACCTGCGGCAGCGCGAATTCGGGGAAGACGTCGACCGGCATCGAGCGAATCAGGCCGCTGCCGAAGAGCATCATCGCCACCGCGAGGCCGATCACGAGGTATCTGAACTTGAGACTCGAACCGACAATCCATCGCATCATCGGCGTGGCCCTCCTCGCGCCGCCAACGCTCGAACGCGTTGGGGCTGGGCGCATACGTTGCGTGTGACCTCCGTGCTTTTCGCAAACGGGGCCGCGCCTGGCCCAGCTCACGGACCAGGCGCGGCCGCCTGCCTCATTCGCCGAGGCTGCCGATGTTCTTTTCGGCGCCGCTCAGTTCGGCCGTGCCGACCGTCGCCACCTGGACGCCGGCGGCCGGTCCCCTGGCGAGAATCGCCATGTCGCCGTCGATGCGCTCGATGGCGATCGGCGCGCGGACGAAGACCAGCGGCTGCGGATTGGTGTAGACCCACGTGCCGCCGCTCGAGTCGTAGAGGACCGCGGCGAACGGGACGGTCAGCCGCTCGGCGCCATTCACCGTCCGGGCCGTCACCGGCGCCGTCTGGATGCGCAGGCGCTGCGCCGCCGGCTGCGAGAGCGTGACCCGGCTGATCTCCGAGCCGGCGATCGGCTCGATCTTGACCGGCGCGACGCCGGTTTCCTGGACGACGGACGATCCGTTCATGAACCGCGCCAGCGTGAAGTCGGCGATCGCTCCCGGCGCGTTGGTGACCGCGCCCAGGACAAGGCCGCCGGCCAGGATCGCGCCGACCGCCCAAAGTTTGGCGTTGGCGACTCGTTGCATCGTGATCTGATCGCTCATTTGAGTTCCCCTTTTGGCGACGCGCACGAAAGCGTCGCCGCCTCGTCACGTCAGGTTTGTAAGTTCGCGATCGGGCTGACG
>JAICJJ010000059.1 GCA_025928535.1 Thermomicrobiales bacterium | reverse complement strand
GGCCGGGGGCGCGGGCCCGCCCATTACTTCCTGGTGTGGGGGCGTCTCCCGGGGGGGGGGGGGGGCCCCCGCCCCGCCGGCGCCGCGGTGGCCCCCCCCTTGTCCCCCCCCCGCCGCGGCGCGGGCCCCCCGCAACTCGCCGGCCGCGGCATAGTTCGGGTAGATCACCGCATCCCCTGGACCAAGCGTGACGTCGGTCCCTGGCGCAATCTCTTCAGTGGGACGCGTGGACCCGGCGCGCTGCACCCGGAGCGGCGCCGCGAGGC
Source organism: Thermomicrobiales bacterium (assembly GCA_025928535.1). Lineage (GTDB taxonomy): Bacteria > Chloroflexota > Chloroflexia > Thermomicrobiales > UBA6265 > JAICJJ01. Next base: position 9,652 of record JAICJJ010000059.1, on the reverse strand, counting down.
GCAGGGTGTAGGAGCCGGAGCGGACGACCTCCGCGCCGACGCCCTTGGTGATGATCTTGGTGAAGCAGTCGCAGAACGGCGCGCCTGGGTAGGCGAGGCGGGCGCCGGGCGGGATGGTGAGCTGGTAGTAGACCGCTTCCTTCTCGCCGCTGGGCAGCTCCTCGGCCGAGAAGGTCGTCGCGAGCAGCGGCGTGTCCGTCACGCCGCCGGAACTGGAGGCGACGGCGCTCACCCGCGCCGTCGCCCACGGCGTCGCCGCCGGCGGCTCGGGCCGACGCCACGTCACGGCGGCGAACCCGCCGGCCAGCGTCAGGAGCAGCAATGCGGCGGTCGCCGCCTGGGCAAAGAAGCCGCCGCCCAAGCCGCGTCACCTGGCTGCGGCCGGCCGGTCCTCCACCGCGAACGCGGCGCGGCCATTCGGGTGGGCCGGAGCGGGGATGGCCGCCGCGTCGCGCCGGGGCCGCGGCGATGGCGTCGGCGTCTGGCGCAGCTGACGCCACGCTTGCTCAGGGTCGGGGAAGAGGACAGGAGCCACGACGCGTGCCGCGTGCAGCCCGGCGACAAGCGCGGCCAGCTCGTCTTCGATAGCGACCGTCGCCGACGGCCGATCGCCGCGCTGGATGACGTCCCAGTAGCGGTCGAGGGCGTCGGCGCGGTCGCGCTCGTCACGCTCCACGGCGAGCCTCCTCCTTGCCAACGCCTACGGCCAACTCGGCGCGAAGCCGCTCCAGGGCGCGCAGTTGCAGCTTCTTGACGGCGTCGTGGCTGCGCCCCATCGCTACGGCCACCTCCGGCCCGGTCAATCCGGCCAGCCGTAACTGGACCGTCAGCCGCTGATCGTCGGGCAGGCGGCTGACCGCCGCCAGCAAGGCGCGGCGTTCGAGGGCGGCGCTCGCCAGCTCTTCGGGCGTCTGGCCTGGATCGACCGCCTCCAGCGCCGCCTCGAGGGTGGCGGTGCCGCGCTGGTGGCGGGTTTGATTCGCGAGGACGTGGCGGGCGATGGTGTAGAGCCAGGCACGGAACTGGTCGCGCTCCTGATAGCGGGGAAGCGCCGCGAGCGCCTGCGCGAAGACCTGCTGCGTCGCGTCGCGCGCCGCCTCTGCGTCACCGAGCCGAACGTAGCAGAAGCGGGCGATCTCCTCGAGGTAGCGCAGGTAGAGGGGGGCGACGGCGTCGCGGTCCAATTGGGCGCGAGCGACGAGAACCGCGTCCGGCTCGTTCTCGCCGGCCGGCGTCTGGGAAGGTGAACGGCGGCGTCCCCCAAAGGCAATCACGGCGCGGTGCCTCTCGTTTGGCTGTCGCCCGCTCTAGTGAAGTAAACACGGCAGCCGACAAAAAGGGACGCGGGCCACTCGCCCGACGGGATCCTATGCGACCTCGATTCCCAACGGGATAAGTACTCTGATCGACGAGCTCGGATTCCGAGCACGCGCACGCTCGGCATCGACGGTCGACAACAGCCCAGTGTCCCGACGCCGTACCCGGCGAACGGTCGGGGCGGCGGCGAAGTCCATTCGGCGGGCGAGGAACGCACCCCTCGCGGACAATGCCCTCCCCCGCGCGGGGCAAGGAGGTCCCATGACCATCGCGCGACCGGAGCCGACGCCGACCACGCCGCTCGATCCCGCGGTCCAGCAGATACGGAGCCGCATCTGGCCGTGGACGAAGAAAGCCAAACCGCGGCAGGCGCCAAACGACCGCGAGCCGGCCGCCTGACCGAGCGCCGCCCGTTGGGGTGGTGCGGCGAACTGGGACGATTGCCGGCGCCGAGCCATTTTCCCGCTCCTGTGCGTTGCCTACCGTAGGAGCCACGCACAGGAGCGTCTCATGGCCCATCTGCTTTGTTTGCTGCGGGGGCATCGGCGGACGCCGGTCGTCTTCGCCACCAATCGCTTTTATTGCCGCCGCTGCGGGCTCGCGCTTGACCCCGACCCCATGCCGGAGCCGGAGTCGGACCCGACAACGCGGTCGACCGCGCTGCCGCGCCTGCCGACGCGCTCCGCGCGGACGGCCTCCAATCTCGCCTTTCCGCGCAGCCGGCCGTATGCGGGTCCGGCGACGCGCGCCCGCGAGCGGCATCGCCCCGTCCGCTAACATCGGCCCCTGGCCGCGCGGCGCGGCGGGTCGCGGGCGCGGCCAGGGCGCGGGCCAGATGAATGCGGACAAACACAATATCCCGCAGATCGAGCCGATTCCGGCTGAGCGCACTTTCGCTATGGAAAGCGCGATTCCGCGACGACCCGCGAAAGCGTGGCTAGTGCCGGCCGGACCGCCGTAAATCGTGACGTCGTGCGGTTGGAGATTCGGCGCCGACGATGCGAAGGTAGACCGCCTGCGCCGCTCCGCCGCAGCCCCGCCCATGCCGCACGATGGCCGCCACCATTGCCAAACTGGCCGCGAGCACGACGACCAGGACCAATCCCTCCGGCACGGGCCTCCGCCTTTCCGCCAGCGCGCTTGCTTCCCCGACGTCGATGGGCGCAGTGTAGCTGGTTGGCTGCCGCGAATTCACCAAGCGTTTATGACCGACTCACGGCTGGTTGAAGTCGGATGGCAATGCTGACGCGGCCAGATTGCGGCGGCCGTGGCGTTCGGTTCCATCCGCCGGGAACTGGCATGGCTTCCCCGCCTTGCCGGAAGCCGACGCGCCTTTCATGACCTTGAACGACCGGCGCGGGCTGACGCCGCAGTCCGCCGGTCAGCCGGCGCCATTTCCGGCCGCAGGCCGCGCCGAATGCCGCGCTGACGCACGACGGCGGCCGCGATTGGCTCGTCTGGAGGATGCCGGGGAGCACGGGGCGATGCACAGTGGGGGCGGCAGGACGCCCGCCGCCGTTCGCCGGAGCCGCCCGCATGGCCCCCGCCCCCGCCGCCCGTTATCAGGTCGGCCTCGCCCTCACTCACGACCGCGTGGCCGTCCTGGTCGACGCCGAGTGCTTCGCGCTGGCCCAAGCCCACCAACTCGTCATTGCGTGCTTGTTGCGCGAGGGCGTCTGGCCCGTCGTGGTCGTCATCGTCCGCCGGGACGACGGCATGGTGCTCGACCGGCTGCGTGTCGCCGCCGCGCACAACGCCTAGCCGCGCCGCCACCACGACAGGCCCGTGGACGCGCCTTCGTCCTGCTGGCCGAACGCGACGCAAACGGCAGCGGTCGCGACCGTGTTCGCCAACGTGCTGATGCGGCCGAATCTGACTCATTCGGAGGATGCCACGGCACGGGTTGTCGGGCAGAGTAGTCGAACCCAAATTGCGTCCGCCGCGGCCGACCTACATTGGATGTGATGTGCCGCCGGCGCGGACAAGGGCTGCGGCGTCCGGTCGAATCGGACGGGAACTGACGGGATTGACGAATTGTTCTGACGCCGGGGACGACGCCACGTTCCCGGCATCCACCCACGCTACGAGTGACGCTGCCGTTGCCAGATCAGCCAGGCCCAACTGATGCCGAGGATCAGACTGACGCCGCCGGTCGCGGCATCATCGTCCACGAGATCCCGCGACCACGCCAGCAGCGTGAGCGCCACCAGCAGCAAGGCCGTCGCCAGCACCAGCAGCGGAGGCTGGGAGTGGTTGTCGTGCGGCATGCCGTCTCATCCGCGTGGCGGTCCGGGGGACGGGGAGGCCGATCGCCGCGCCGAGCGCGTCGTTCGCCGTGACGGCCGCCCTGCGCCGCCGGTCACACCACGTCACGCCCGCCGCCGGGCAATTAGCGTGCCAGCGTGCTGCTAGTTGAGGCTCGGTCCCACCAGCCCTGCCAGCGCCATCCCGACCCGTAGTCCCGCTTCGAAGGCGCGCCATTGCCCGTGCGCTGCGGCCTGCGCCACCCCGGCCAGGCGGGCGTCGAGCGTGTCGCGGACGACCGGCGCGAGCCCGAAGGTTTCGGCGACCGCCAGCACACAGGAGAGGGCGGCGGCGAGGTCGTCTCACGCCGCCTGCCGGGCGGCATGGTCCGCCGCCGACAGCTCGCGGGCAGCGACCCGCCCATACAGCGCGGTGACGTCCTCGTGCGGTTGCGTCTGGAACTGCAGCCGATCCATGGCGCGCCCCCTTCCCGTGGTCCGTTTTCGCAAACGCCGAGCGGCGTTCGGCCGCGGCGCGCTCAGCAGGATCGGAGCCATGCCCGCCACTTCCGCCAACTGGCCCGCGACTATGAACGCTTGCCAGGAACGGTTGCTGCCCTGCAGTTCATCGTCTTTGCCTGCGTGATGCTCCATCGCTTGGTCGCCGCCGTCGCGCACAGTCCATAACAGGCTCTAACCCCGCGGCCACTATCTGGCTACATGTTTCAATCCCCGCTCGAGGCCCCGAGCGCTCGGCGGCCGGATGGCTCCACCGCCGGCATCCTGCCGTATCACGCTGCTCGGCGGATCGACGACGGACGGCGCACGCCGCCGTCTTTGGCATCTCCCACTCCCGCCACGATTTCGTCAGCCGGGCCGTGTATTGGCTCGAGCGCCCGTAAGCAGCGGAACGCTCCGGCGCCTCTGCGTCGCTCGCCAGGCTCGATCGTCTGCGGGCTACGACTCCTGACAGTTGAGCGCTTCCTGCAGGAGAGCGAGGATCTGCCTTTCACGGGCGACGGGGCTAAAGATGCCGGCGACGTGGGGAGTCAGGATGACGTTGTCTAGGCCAATCAGCGGGTTGTCCGATTGGATCGGTTCGTACACGAAAACATCCAGCCCGGCGCCGGCGATCTTCCTCGATTGTAATGCGGAAATCAGCGCTTCCTCGTCAACAACCCGGCCGCGCGCCGTATTGATGAGCAGGGCCGTCGGCTTCATCAACGACAATTCGCGTTGGCCGATCAGGTGTTCGCTCTCAACCGAAAATGGCAGATGGAGCGTGACCGCGTCAGATCGCGTCAACAAGTCATCGAGCGGCAGGTATTGGACGCCGAGATGCCGCTCGACGGCGGCCGCGACCGGATGCCGGTCGAAGTAGCACACCTCCATATCGAACGCCCGCGCTCGTTTGGCGATAGCCTGTCCGATGCGGCCGAAGCCGATAATGCCAAGCGTCTCCCGCCAAAGCCATCCCAGGTTGTCCAGTCCCGCCCAGTTGAAGGTATGGGCGCGCTGATCGGTAAACAACGGCTCGACCACCTCAGGTCGCCATCTGTTTTGTCGGACAGCGGCGTCGCCTCTGGTCACCTGCTTCTTCAGCGCCAGGAGGAGGGCAAAGGCATGTTCGGCGACCCCAAGCCCGCTCAAATTCGGGACGATGCGGACTTCGACCCCGCGCGCCCGAATTTGGGAATATGGGAGGAGCGCCCGCCCCGATTCGACCGCGACCACGCAGCGTAACGCCGGCATTCGTCGCAGCCATTCCCCATCGATGTCGCGATGCTCGACGAGAATGACGTCTTCATCGCCAACGGGCTCCCCCCTGATGACAACATCAAGATCGGTCGTCGCTTCGGCCGCCTGGAGAAATTCCAGGTCAGGTTGACTGAATGCCTCGAATGTCGCCGTGACCATCACCGTCGCTCCTTTCGCTATCCGCGCCCGGATCAGGCAGCCCGGCGCTTCCCCATCGTCCAAAATCTGCAACACAGAGGCGGAGCCCGGCCGCCAGGTCGATCGTCGGCGCAAATCCGACGTCGCGACCCAGGCGGGCGGCGGAGATCGAGCAGCAATGGGCGGCGGGAGGGATGGCCAGATTCGCCTCCTCGAGGCTCTGCACCCATTCGATCCGCAGCGTCGGCATGATTTGGGACAACTCGCCGACGACCGCGGCGATCGACTGGCGCGGACCAGCCAGGTTGTAGACGACGTGCGGCAGGTTCCGCGCCTGCAGCACCGCCATCAGCGCCGCGCCGACGTCGTCGCCGTGAATCCAATCGCGCTTGGCGTCCGGCGCGTTGCATCGCACCTCGGTTCCAGAGTGGCCGAGGCTGATCGCCTGATAGATCCACGACATGCGGCTGCGCGACGGCGTCGGCCGTTCAAATTGACCATAGACGGACCCGAGCCGGACGATAGACGCATCCAACTGCAATGTCTGCCTCGCCCACCGGCTGAGCCGCTCCGCGCCCAATTTTGTGACGGCGTAGAGTCCGCACGGATCGCACAGCGGGCTTTCCTCGTCAAGTTCGCGCGATCCGTCCAGTCCCGTGTAGACTCCCGTCGAACTGACCAGCACAAAGCGCTGCGTGCCGTGGCGGGCGGCGGCGACCAGCAGGTTCAAAGTTCCCAGTTCGTTGGTCGCGACGACACGGCGCGGCTCGCCCGTTTCCCGCGCTGGACTCGGCGTGATCGCGGCCGCGTGGAGCATATGGGTTGGCGCATAGTCGCGTACGATGCGATCGATCGCGGTCGCATCGCAGACGTCGGCTTGTACGAACGATGCTTGGGCCGAACTGTTGCGCGCAATCGCCGCCAACAGGCGACCGTCGCCCGGACCATGATGCAGCGCGACGACGTCGTGACCGGCGGCGACTGCGACGGCGGCGGCATGCGCTCCGACAAATCCCGTCGCACCGGTGATCAGCACCCGCATCCCGTGCTCCGCTCGCTCCTGCCGATACGCGGCGCGCGCTTTGCGCCAGCGCCGCACTCCCACATTCGCAACGACACGGCCTCTTGACAAGGCTAGAGCGGCGCGCCTAGTATTGTCAACACGCGACACCACCTTTCGCATGATGAAAGCGAAAACATGGCGAACAACGAACTTTCCGGGCGCCACGGCTCGCAAACGGTGGAACGCGCGCTCCGCGTTCTCGACGTGCTGGCCGAGACCGCCAGTCCGATGAGCCTGACCTCGATCGCGGAAACCGCTGGCCTCAACATCACGACCGCTTCCCGCCTTCTCGCCTCGTTGGAGCATCACAAGTATGTCGTGCGTTCCGAGGAATCGGGGCGCTACCAACTTGGCTACAAAATCCTTGCCATGGCGCGCAGCGTGCAAGCCCAGACTGGACTCCGCGATCTCGCGTTGCCCGTTTTGCGCGCGCTGATGGAAGCCACCGGCGAGACGGCGACGGTCAACGTTCTCCACGACGACCACGCCATGATGATCGCCCGGGTGGAATGTCGCAGCCCGCTCCGGATCGTCTCGCAAGAAGGCGAACGGAGCCCGCTCTATTGCACCGCCGCCGGAAAAATTTTGCTTGCTTATCTGCCTGAAGCCGAGGTCGCGCGGATCTTGGCGAAAGGGTTGCCGCGCCGGACCGCCCGGACGATCGCCTCCCCGGAAGCGATGCGCGAAGATTTGGCCCTGACGCGCGCCCGCGGCTATTCCTACGATGCCGGCGAGCGAGAAGACGGTCTGATCGGCATCGGCGCGCCAGTGCGCAATGCCGACGGCAAGGTGATCGCTGAGATGGGCGTGTCCGGCGCCGCCGTCCGGATGAGTCCGGATGCCATCCCATCGCTCGCCGCCCACGTGCGGGAGGCGGCGGAGCAACTCTCCGTGCGGCTGGGATGGAATGGACAGCGGCCCGACGCCGAGGCGGCGGCATCCGGCGAACTCGTGACGAGCGGAGTAGGAGAGCGGTGATGGGGGAGACGCTGCGAACATTGTTGGTCGGAGTTGGCGCCCGCGGCAAAATCTGGAGCCGGTTGCTGGCGGACGAACCGTTGACGGAGACCGTCGGCTACGTCGATATCGATCCGGGCAATCTCGCATGGGCCGCCGATCGCTTCGGCGCCACGCCGGAAATGTGCTTCGCCACCCTGGAGGCGGCATTGGAGGCGGCACGGCCCGACCTCGTGCTGCTGGCCACGCCGCCGATGGACCGCTTCGGCGAAACGGCGCAGGTCTTCGACGCGGGCGCGCACTTGCTGTCGGAAAAACCGCTGACGCTCGATTTCGACGAGGGCCTTCGCATCGTCGAGGCCGCGGAAGCAGCGGGCTTGGCGTTCGCGGTTGGCCTCAATTTCCGCTATCAACATTGCGTGCGCAAAGCAAAAGAAATCTTCGCTTCAGGCGAACTCGGCGCGCCCAGTTTTTCCCAATACGTCTATTGGCGCAATCGCGACGGACGGCGGCCTGGCCTCAATCGCTTTCCCCTGACCATGCGGCAACCAATGCTCTACGAGCAAACGATCCATCATGTCGATGAAATTCGGTACGCCTATGGCCGCGACGTGCGGCGCGTCTGGTGCCGCTGTCACAACCCTCCCTGGAGCATGTACCGGGACGACGCGACGGTCATCGCCACGCTCGAATTGGACGACGATCTGATCGTCAACTATTTCGGCGCCTGGTCGGGGCAAACGAAGATCAATGACTTCCTCTGGCGAACCGACTGCGACGAAGGGGCGCTGGCGCAATTCGACCTGTTCGCCGATCTGCGGATCGCCCGCGGCGTCGGCGCCGACGAGTTTCAACCCATTGCCCTGCCGGCCCAGGAGCCGTTGGTCGACGACGCCCGTCTGATGCTCTCCGACGTCGCGCGGCAAATCCTTGCCGGCAATCTCCGTCCTCACCCATCCGGCATCGACCATCTCAAGACATTCGGCATCATTGCGGCGATGGAAGAGTCCAATCGCACGGGCCAACCGGTCGAGATGGCGGCGTTCTTTGCGCAGCATGAAGTGCCGCGGCACTGGTTGGAATTGCCTCCCGATTAGCGCGAGAACCGGCTGTAGCGGCGCTTATTGCCAAGGAAAGGGGACCGAGTGGGCGCAACGAACGTCATGTCGTCGGAACAAGACAGCCTGCGCTTTCTGGCTGATCGGGCGCATCCTTTCGTCCACACCCGTTTGCAGACGCCCGGCCCGGCCGGCGTCATCTCGCTTTCGCAAGGGACGCCGGATTTGCCGACGCCGCCCCACGCGATCGAAGCGGTGCGGAAGTTTCTCGACGCCGGCACGGTCTATTACACCTTTCACGACGGCATGCCGGAACTGCGGGAAGCGATCGCCCGCAAGCTGCGGCACGAAAATCAGGTCGACTACGATCCAGCGACCGAAATCATCGTCACCGCCGGCGCCCAGGAAGCGATGTTCGTCGCGCTGTTCGGCACCCTCAACCCGGGCGACGAAGTCATCGTCGCCGATCCGCGCTACAGCGTGTACGACGAAGTGTTGGCCATGGTCGGCGCCAAGCCCGTGCCCGTGGCGACCGATGTCGAGGCCGGTTTTCTCCTGCGGCCGGAAGCCATCGAAGCGGCGGTGACGCCAAAAACGAAGGGCATTCTCATTATCTCGCCGGATCACCCGTCCGGCGCCGTCCAACCACGCGAGATCTTGCAAGCGGTCGGCGACATCGCCGCGCGCCACGATTTGCTCATCTATGCGGACGAATTGTACGAGCGGTTCGTGTTTGACGATGCCGAGCACGTCAGCGTCGCGAGCCTGCCGAATCTCAAGCCGCGAACGGTGACGCTCAACGGCTTCTCGAAAGCGTTTGCGATGACCGGCTGGCGCGTCGGCTATCTCGGCGTCCCGGCCGCTATGAAGCCGGCGCTGACGGCGATCAAGCACGCGACGTCGATTTGCGCCGCCGCCCCATCGCAGGTCGCCGCGCTCGCCATTCTCGACGGCCCCCAGGAACCGCTCGCGGCGATGATGGCGGAATGGCGAGCGCGGCGCGACTATCTCTATGACCGGCTCGGCGCGATGGACTTGCCGGCCCGCCGGACGCCCGGCTCCTACTACGTGCTTGCCGACATCAGTCGGAGCAAACTCGCGTCGCGCGATTTCGCGGC
>JAICJJ010000002.1 GCA_025928535.1 Thermomicrobiales bacterium | reverse complement strand
GGGCCGGCCGTGCCGCGCGGCATGGCGCTGGTCACGTCGCCGCGGCTGCCGTTGACCGGAATCGGCGCGGACCAGGCGGCGGCGCTGCTGCGCGGCGACATCGTCGATTGGCGCGCACTGGGCAGCGCCATCGGCGGGCGGCCGCAGGCGCTCGCGTTGCCGGGCCTTGCGCCATCCACGTTGCGCGATGCCCAGCCGGTGGCCGACTACGAATCGCTGACGACGGAGTTGGCGCAGCGGAGCGGCGCGTTCGCGCTCGTTCCGCTCGACGACATCGATTTCCGGGTAAATACGCTGACGATCGGACTCGATGATCCGCTGCGCGAAGCGGCCGATCTGACGCGGGTCTGCGTGGTCGGCGATATCGTGCCGGGGCGCAACGTGCACAAGGCGATGGTGCGCTACGGCGATTTCACGCATCCCTTTCGGGCGATCGCGCCGCTGCTGCAATCGTTCGATCTGACCGTCGCCAATCTGGAAGGCGATTTGTCGGCGACGTTGCCGCAACCGGCGGACCCCCATTCGTTCAGTTTCGTTTCCGATCCGGCGATGCTGGATGGTTTCGAATTGGCCGGCATCGACGCGGTGACCCTCGCCAACAACCACACCGTCTGGAACGACGAAGGCTGGGGAGTGCAGGGCCTGCTCGACACCATGGCCGCGTTGGAAAACCGCAAGATTCCCTATTTCGGCGCCGGCCGCGATCTGACCGCCGCGCGCGCGCCCTGGATCGCGCGGGTCGGCGATCGATCGATCGCCTGGCTCGGCATCGACGGGGTGACGGCGAATCACGAGGTCGAGCCCGGGGTCGCCACCGGCGTGCTCGATTTCGACGCCGCGGCCACGGCCGACCGCGCCGGCACCAATCCCTACGCCAGCGCCCAGTTCTTGCAGGACATCGCCGATGCGGCGACGAAAGCCGACATCGTCATTCCGTATTTCCACATGGGCGCGGAGTACATCGGGATTGTGCCGAAGTGGGCGGCCAACGGCGCGCGGGCGGCGATCGACGCCGGAGCGACGATGGTGGTGACGAATCATCCGCACCTCGTGCAGGGGATGGAAATCTACAAGGGCCGCCCGATCGTCTATTCGCCCGGCAATTTCATTCTCGACCAGATGTGGGGCGTCGAGGTGAGCGCCGGCCATGCGCTCGAAATCGGGCTGCTCGGTCAGAAGGTCGTTCGGCTGCGCTGTCATGGCGTGCAGATTCAGGATTTCAACCAGCCGCGGCCGATGGCGGCGGGCGAGCAGGCGAACCTGATGGATCGCTTCTGGGCCGCGACCGACCGGTTGCACGCGCGGGACGGGTAAATCACGATGGCGCGAACCCGAAAGATCGGCGCGATCGACATCGGCTCGAATTCGATCAAGTTGACGGTCGGCTGGCTGGACGATGCGGGCGCCATCGCCGAGCGATCGTGGCCGCCCGAGACGGTCCGGCTCGGGGCCGGGTTGGACATGACGGGACGGCTCGCGGACGACCGGATGGACGCGTCGATCGCGGCATTGCGCCGGTTCGTCGATGCGGCGCGCGCGGCCGGAGCCGAACGCATCGTGGCGGTCGCGACGGAAGCGACGCGGGCCGCGGAGAACGGTCCGGCGTTTCTGGCGCGCGTTCGTCAAGAAACCGGAATCGACGTCCGCATCATCGACGGCGAGGAAGAGGCGAGGCTCACGTTTCGCGGCCTGGCGGCAACCGCCGATCTCTCCGGCTCGGTGCTGGTCGCGGATGTCGGCGGCGGCAGCACCGAGTTGATCGTCGCCGCCAACAGCACGCCGCAATCGCTCCGCTCGTTGCCGCTCGGCTCGGGCAGGTTGACCGATCGGTACGTCCGGGCCGATCCCCCGAGCGAAGCGGAACTCGTGGCCTGCCAGGACGCCGCGTCGGCCATGCTGGCCGAGTATGAAGAACCGGGAACGCCGGCGACAGACGCGCCGCAAAGGTTGATCGTCGTCGGCGGTACCGGAGAATATCTGCGACAGTTGGTCGACCAGGCGCCGACCGATCGTGTGGAAATTGACCGCGTGCTTGACCGTTTGACCCGCATTCGGTCGTCGGACCTCGCACGCGACCTCGGGATCGCGGAAAGCCGCGCCCGCGTCTTGCCGGCGGGAATCGCGATCGTGGCCGCGATCGGCGCGGCGTTCGACGTTGCCGGGATCGACATGGCGCGCAGCGGCATCCGGCTTGGGCTGCTGATCGAGGAGTTGCAGCCCGATCGCGCAACGCCGACTGAGGAGCGTGGGCCGGGTTGTCGGGCCGCAGCGAAGCCGAAGTCGTCGAATTGAAGCAGACCACTTGAACGCATCGGATGGGAGCAAGCGCATGGCCTCGGTCGGGCATGACCGCACGTCGGCACTGGGAATCCATGTTCGGGAAGCGGTCGCGGCGATGCGGCCGGAATGGGTCGCGTTGCTGCAGACGCTGGTGCGGACGCCGAGCCAGACGGGCGCCGAAGGCGCGGTGCAGGCGGTCGTGGCCGCCAGGATGCGCGATCTCGGTCTCGAAACGGACGTTTGGGAGCCGCGGGTCGAGGATTTGGCGCCGTACGCCGGATCGTTCACAGAGGTCGAATCGTTCGCCGGGCGGCCGAACGTGGTCGGCGTGCGGCGCGGGGTCGGCGACGGCCGGTCGCTGATCCTGAACGGACATATCGACACCGTCGAGATCGGCGACCCGACGCACTGGCGGCACGATGTGCTCGGCGGCGCGGTCGTGGATGGTCGACTGTTCGGACGCGGCTCCTGCGACATGAAAGCGGGCGTCGTCACGAACCTGTTCGCGCTCGTGGCGCTGGAGCGGGCGGGTTACGCCCCGCATGGCGATGTGATCGTCGAAAGCGTGATTTCGGAAGAAGATGGCGGCGCCGGCGCGCTGGCGGCGATCCTGCGCGGATACACGGCGGATGCCGCCGTCATCACCGAACCGACCCGGCGCGCCATCGTGGCGGCGCACGGCGGGTCGCTCATGTTCCGGCTCCACGTCGCCGGCCGTTCGGCGCATGCCTGCGTTCGGGATGAAGGCGTCAGCGCCGTCGAAGCGTTCGCGCGGCTGCATGCCGGGTTGCTCGCGTTCGAGGCGCGGCGAAACCGGGAAATCGATCATCCGCTTTACCGGCCGATCGCCAACAAGATTCCGATCAACATCGGCACCGTGCGCGCCGGATCGTGGCCGTCGTCCGTGCCGGAGTGGCTGGTGGCGGAAGGACGCGCGGGGCTCGTGCCGGGCGAGACGCTGCCGATGTTTCAGGAGCGGTTCCAGGCTGAAATCGGGCGTATCGCCGGCGCCGATTCGTGGTTGCGGGATCATCCGCCGGTGGTCGAATGGCTGACGGGTCAGTTCGCGCCGTCCGAGGTGTCGGTCGAGAGTCCGCTCGTGCGGGCGCTGGCCGCGGCCCATGCGGCGATCAATGGGGCGCCGCCGGCGATCGAAGCGGCGACGTACGGCGCGGACATGCGGCATTTCGTCAATACCGGCGAAATTCCCTGCGTGATGTACGGGGCGGGGGACGTCCGTTTGGCCCACGCGCCGGACGAGTCGATCGCGATCGACGAGGTCGAGCGCGCGATCGAAGCGATCGCGCTCCTGATCGCGAACTGGTGCGGCGTCGACGAGGTCGCCTGACGCTGACGCGATGGCAACGGGATTGCGGTTGGAAGCGAAGCGTCGGGGTCAGCACGAGCAGCCCAACAGCGTCGAGGAGCTTTCGATGGGTCGCATCATCGTCGCCAACCGGCGAGGCCATCAGATCGTCGAATGGGAGCAGACGGACACCGAAGAAGCGCGCGAAAGCATCGCCGAAGCCGAGCGAATCTTGCGGGAGGCGCGCGAGCGTGGCTGCGCGATTTCGCGGAAGGTGGATGGCGTGCACGTGCTCGATCACGGGCCGTTCGATCCCGAGGCGGAGGAATATCAGATCATCGCGCCGATCGCCGGCGGCTCGTCCAGTTGAGGAAACGCGCCGTGGCGCGCTCGCCGCTGGCTGACGCGGTCGTCCGCCGTCTGCGCGAGGCGTGGGAATGGTTTCTCTCGCCGACGAGCCTCGACGAGGGGTTCGTCGGCGAGGATCTGGTGGACGAGCGCGGCATCGAACGTCCGTGGCTGCACAACTGGGACCATCTACCGAAGCGCTCGGCCGGCGCCGGGTTGCGCAGCGATGATGTGCGGTTGGCGCGGGCGCGGGCCGACGAGGTGGCCCGGCTGACGGTCGGGGACGACGTTTGGCGGGCGGTGCAACGGCAGGGACACGTCGATCTGCCGTCGCGTCGCTACCCCGGCCTCACCTACCGGCTCCGCATCGGACAACGGATCGAGGTGATCTGCGCGCCCGGCGTGTCGTCGCCCTGGCCGTTTCCATATCTGTGCGTCAATCCGACCTACCCGTTGCCGGAGGCCGAATTTTTCGCCCATCTCTATCTCTACTTGCGTGACGACGAATTCCAGGTGATCCGGGTCGCGGCGCCTCAGCCATGGGATCAGGCGCTCGGCCGCACCTTCTGATCACGGCGGCAGCCAGCCGACGCCGGCCAGGTTCCGGTCCGGCGGTCCGTAGCCCGTTGACGAAGAGTCGCGCAATCTGTAGTGTGAATCGGGGACGTCGGTCAGCCGTCACCACGTATTGCGGCTCGTGTTCGCGGCCGAATCGATGCGACGGACGGCAGGGCGCGGAGGGCGGGACGAAATGACCACGGCCACGGACGATGACGTGACGATTCGAACGGGCGCCGTCGCCGCTTCCGGCCGGCGGCCCGATGCGGCGGTCGAGGCCGAGCATGCGGTTGGCGGCAAGATCGACACGGCGGGCATGTGGTTGGCGCACGCGGCCGGGTCCGATGGCGGGCGGCGGCCGGGTCGTTCCGGCACGGTCAGATTCGCCAGGGGCCAGGAGTTGTTCGGGCCGGGCAGCGGCGATGATCTTGTGCACATCGTGCGTTCTGGCTGCATCCGGCTCTACAAGGTCTTGCCCGATGGTCGCCGGATCAACGTCGGCTTGCTCGGTCCGAACACGGTCTTCGCGCAGGAAGAAAGTTACGAAGGACTCGCCACCGGCGCGGCCGCCGAAGCGCTGATCGACTCGATCGTGACCATCGTCGGCGCGGATGATCTTGCCGCGCTCCTCGCGCAATCGCCCGAACTGGCGACGGCGATGGTGCGCGGGATGACGCGCCGCCTGACCGAATTGCAGACGCTCGTCGTGCATCTTCTCGCGCGCGACGCCTCGGTTCGACTGGCGACGACCTTGCTCGCCCTGGCCGATGCCTTCGGTGAGCGCAACGCCGACGGAATGACCGAGATCGCCCTGCCCTTGACCCATCAGTCGCTTGCCAACATGATCGGGTCCAATCGGGTGACGGTCACGCGCAAGTTGGTGGAACTGCAGGACCTCGGGCTGGTCCACGCCATCGGTCGCAGCGCCCTGTCGATCGACGCCGACGGTCTGCGCAGCCATGTCCGCGGCGACGGCAAGTCGGGGGCGTTGGCTGAGACATGCCAGACACCGTGACGAGCGACGGCGGCGGGCCCGTCGCGCCGGTAACCGGGCGCATCCTCATCACCGGCGGCACGGGATTCGTCGGCACGGCGTTGCGCGCTGCATTGGGCGAGCGCCCGGTCCGTCTCCTTGTGCGCGACCCGGCGGCCGTGGCGAAACTGGTCGGGCCGAACGTCGAAATCGTGGAAGGCGACGTGACCCGGCTGGACACGCTGCCGGCGGCGTGCGCCGGTTGCGAAGCGGTCGTCCATCTCGTCGCGATCATCGCCGAAACGCGCCGCGCCACGTTCGACGCGGTGATCCGGCAAGGCACCGTCAACGTGGTCGACGCGGCGCGGACGGCCGGCGTCCGCCGCTTCCTGCACATGAGCGCGATGGGAACGCGCAACGATCCGCGCTACCCCTATTTCGATGCGAAATGGCAGGCGGAGCAGGCCGTGATGGCCTCCGGCATTCCCTGGACCATTTTTCGACCCTCGATCATCTTCGGCCCCGGCGATGAGTTCATCAACACCCTGGCCGGGCTGATCGCAACGGCGCCGGTGATCCCGGTCGCCGGCAACGGCCGAAACAAGTTCCAGCCGATTTCCGTGCGCGATGTGGCGGTCGCGTTCGTGCGCGCGCTGGACGACCCCGCCACGACGGGTCACATCTACGAACTCGGCGGGCCGCAGGTGTACACCTACGATCAATTGCTCGAC
Organism: Thermomicrobiales bacterium; assembly: GCA_025928535.1. GTDB lineage: Bacteria > Chloroflexota > Chloroflexia > Thermomicrobiales > UBA6265 > JAICJJ01. The sequence goes on along the minus strand of JAICJJ010000002.1, from coordinate 17,208 downwards.
GCCATCGCGCGCAAGTTGGGCGCGCGGAAGCGCATGATTCACCTGCCGATCAGTTTGCTCCGACCGGTCGTCGCGCTGGCGCGGCCGTTGCCGAAACGGTTGCGGCCGCCCGTGACCGACGCGCAATTGAAGATGCTGTCGATCGACAATTGCTCCGACGCGTCGGCGACCGAATCGCTCATCGGACGGCCGCCGCTCGATCTCGAAACGGGGATCGATTACGTCGCCAATCGAAAGCGAGGCTGACATGTGCGCGGGGGGAGGCCGGCCGTCGGTCAGCGCGGTCGTGCGCAACTGGCGAAATACGGACGCGCCGTTGCGTGACAAACTCGCGATGACGGCGCGTAATCTCTGGCGGCGGGTGGCGCTGCGGCAAAATTGCTGCGGCAACCACGGCCAGCCCGGCTGCTGAATGTAGTCAGCGTCGCCCGGTGCGGGCGACTATCGCTAATTTCTCAGCGATAACTTGCCGCTTGCAGCTCGAACAGGTCGGCGTACATGCCGCCCCGCATGACCAGTTCGTCGTGCGTTCCTTCTTCGACCAGTTGGCCCTGTTCCAGCACCAGAATGCGGTCGGCCATCCGCACCGTCGAAAAGCGATGCGAGATGTAGAGCGCCATTCGGCCGCGGGTCAACGCCCGCAGGCGGGCGAACAGATCGTGTTCGGCGCGGGCGTCGAGAGCCGCCGTCGGCTCGTCGAGAATCAGGATCTGGGCGTCGGCCGCGTCGCGCATGAAGGCGCGAGCCAGCGCGATCTTTTGCCATTCGCCGCCGGAGAGTTGCTGGCCGCGCTCGAACCATTTGCCGAGCGGGGTCGCGAACCCTTCCGGCAGGTTTTGAATGACCCGCTCGGCCCCGGCGCGGTCGGCGGCGCGGGCGACGGCCGACGTGTCGTCCAGTCGTCCGACATCGCCGACGCCGATGTTTTCGCCGACCGTCAGTTGGTACGTCGCATAGTCCTGAAACATGACCGCGAATTGCCGCCGCAACTCGGCCGGGTCGTAGTCGCGAATATCGCGCCCGTCGATCAGAATCTGTCCTTCGTCCGGATCGTAGAGCCGGCCCAGCAACTTGACGATGGTCGTTTTGCCGGCGCCATTGCGGCCGACCAGCGCGACCGTTTCGCCCGGATCGATCGTGAAACTGACGTTTTTCAGCGAGGCGACTTCGGCTCCGGGATAGCGGTAGGTCACGTTGCGAAACTCGATCCCCTGTCGGAACGGTCGGCGCACCGGAGCGGGTTGCTCTGGCGCGGCGATGCGCGGCTTGCGGTCGAGCAATTCGCCGAGGGTCGAAAGGTAGAGTCCGTTTTCGTAGATGCCCTGGATGCCGCTCAACACGTTCTGAAAGGCGCCTTGCACCTGGGTCGCCGCGCCGGTGAAGATGGTCAACTGGCCGAGGCTGAAGATGCCGCGCACGGCCTGCACCGCGACGTAAAGAAAGACGCCGGATGAAGTGATCGTGGTCAAGGCGCCCCAGGCGAAACTGGCCCAATAGCGGCGGAGGAGCAGGCTCCGCGCCGCCTGGTAGTACTCGTCGGCGACGGCGGCGTAGCGATTGATGAAGTGGTCGCCGAGCGTGAAGAGTTTGATTTCCTTGGCGTACTGATCGAGCGTGACGACCTCGGAGAGGTACGACATCAGACGCCGCAGCGGCGATTGGCGACGCATCTGCTGGTAGCCCCACCAGCCATAGCGCGATCCGGAGATGAAGGCCGGGATCGGCGCGATGAGCGTCGCGGCCGCGATCAGCGGCCCGAGCGCGGCGAGGAGCGCCATCAACGTGGCGAAGGTGATGGCCGAGCGGACGAGGCCAAAGACCTGCGACACCATCTGGACCGGCCGATTGGCCGATTCCTTTTCCGCTTGCTGGAGCAGATCGTAGTAGGCCGCATTTTCGAAGTCGGCCAGATCGAGCGTCGTCGCATGGCGCATGATCAGCATCTGGACGTGGATCGCCATCCGCTCCTGCAGGAGTTGCTGGCTGATGTTGGCGACCGTCTGCGACAGGCTGGAGCCGACGCCGAGCGCGAGTTGGATGATGGCGAGCACGACGACGGTGTGCACATAAGGGTCGCGGCCGGCGGCTGGCGCGGCGATGCCGTCGGCGACGCTCTGGATCAGGAGACCCGCCAGCCAGACCTGGGCGGCCGGCATGAGGCTCTGCACCAGCGTCACCGCCGCCATGCTGATCGTCAGCACGCGGCTCGTGCCCCAGACGAGGCCGAGCACCTGGCGAATCGAACGGAGCGTGCCGCGCAAGGCGCCGTGCGCCGCGGCGATCCGCTGGCGCGGGTCGCGCGCGGAACCGGGCTCGGCGTTCGTGCTCTCTCCCGGCGAAACCGCCGGTTTCCATGGTCGATGCCGCCCATTGCCGCCGGGCGGGTGATGTGCGTCCGTTGGTCGATCACCTGTCGTCGATTGCGCGATGGCCGGACGATTCCGGCGTTGCATGCCATAAGGATGAACTGCGTGCGGGGGCGTCGGCAACTGCCAGTCCGGTCAGGTCGGCCGCCAATCCATTCGATGGGGCGAGCCGAACGCCCCTCCCGAACCGCTCGGCTATACTCGATCGATCCCGGCGCAGGCGTGCGGCCGGGGCGCTGGGACGATCGGGAGCGAAGCATGGCGCGGGCGGCGGAGCGTTCTCAACGCCCGGGAACTGGAGAGCCGCGCGGGCTGGGCGACGACGCGGCGCGGCTGCCGGCGCTCGGCGCCGAACGGCGCGAGCCGGGCAAGCGGGAAGTCGATCTCTACGTTCGCACCTATGGCACCTTGCTCCAGACGTCCGGCGCCATCGGCGTCTCCAGCCTCGAAGAAGCGCACATCAACGCCGCCGCTTCGCTCCATGCCGGCGCCCGCGAGACCGCGCCGGACCTCAACGCCTTCATCTATTCGATTCAGCGGCTGCCGGCCTGCGTCGTCGACGTCAAGGACATCGTGCTCGGGCAAACCCGGCAGCAATTTCATCGGGCCGGCTACCACCATCTCGACGAGTGGGAAATGGTCTCCGCGCCGGGTCGCCGCCGGCGGTGGCTCTACGATCGGGAATCGACGCTCGCGGCCTACATCGCGTCGGCCAGCGATCTCGACGATCTGGTGCCGACGATCGTCGCCTACCAGATCGAATGGAACAAGATCGACCGGATCATCCTGGCCGATCGCGCGCTGGCGAATCTGATCGACGCGGCCGCCGGCGGCGCCGAACTGACCGAAGCGCAGATCGTCGAAGCCGGCGAACGGTTGTTGCTGTCGCCGGCCGACTGGCTGCGGCTGCGAACGGTTTGGGGCGGTCGAGTCTGGACGAATCTGGCCAAGATCGCCACCGGCAAAAAGCGCTACACGTTGCGGATGATTGGGGGGTCATATCTCGGGTACGCCCGTTCGACCCGGCAATGGTGGGCGCCGGCATCGCGGTTGCTGCACGACCTCGGGCTGCATGACCGGCCGGTCTATTTCGTTTCGTCGAACACCCATTCGATCGTCAACGTGCTTTCCGGCACGGCGCGGCGGCGGAAAGGCGCCCTGTCCGAATTCATTCGGGCGAAGGGCGGGCCGGAGTTGCGCGACGAACTCGATGCGCTCGAATCGGGCCGCAGCCGTTCTTCCTGGGACAATCTGCTCTATTTCGCCGCGCGGTCATACTTCGGCGAGCCGCACCGCGAAGGCGACCGCCGGGAGCGAACGCTGGAAGAAGAAGCGCTTGGCATTCACCATATCGAGCCGTCCGGCGCGGTCGATGTCGGCATCCAGATCATCGAATTGGCCAAACTCGACCCGGCGCATTTCGACCCGCGGCTCTGCCTGGCCGACGGCGCGCCGCTCGACCCGCGCCGTTCGGACGCGGTGATCGTCAACGTCAACTACCCGCTCGGTCTGGCGGCGTATCACATCCTGACGCAGGTGGGCGCCAGCCTCGACCAGGTGCACGGCGTCTACATCCTTGGCAAGGCGGCGACGCTGAATGGCCGCATCGGCGACGTCATGATCTCCGACGTCGTCTACGACGAACATTCGGGCAACACCTACTGGTTCGACAACTGCTTTTCCTACGACGATCTGGCGCCCTATCTGGTCTACGGTTCCGCGCTCGACAACCAGAAAGCGGTGACGGTCAAAGGCACCTATCTGCAGAACGAAGGGTATCTCGATTTCTTCTACCGGGAAAACTTCACGGTCGTCGAAATGGAAGCGGGACCGTATCTGGACGCCCTGTACGAAGACATGTTCCTGCGGCGCTATCCGGTCGACGAGGCGATCAACCTGCGACCGCAAACGCCGGAACGGATCGACCTCGGCATCATCCATTACGCCTCGGACACGCCGTACACCCGCTCGCAAACGCTCGGCGCGCGCGGCCTGTCGTACTACGGCATGGATTCCACCTACGCTTCGACGATCGCCATCTTGCGGCGGATCTTCTTGCGGGCGATCGATGCGGCGGACGAGGCGCCCGCCAGTCGAGGCGTCGAGGAGCAGACGGTCGTCGTGCCGTGAGCGACGCTGAATCGGCCCCGATGACGCGCTTCCTGACGCATGTTCGGGTCCGGTTTCATGAAGTCGACGCTTTGGGACATGTCAACAACGCCGCTTATCTGACCTATCTCGAGCAAGCGGCGATCGACCACGCGGCGCTGGCCGGCTTCGACATGGCGCGGATGCGCGAATTGGGCGGGCTTTTCATCGCGCGGCGACACGAGATCGATTTTCTCAAACCGGCGTACGAGCGCGATCTGCTTCAGATCGAGACCTGGATCGAAGAGGCGCGCGGCGCGCGGGCGACCCGGCGTTATGAGGTGCGGCGCATTGCCGCCGACGACCGGGACGCCGTGCCGCCGGACCGATTGGTTCGATCCGACGAGGCGACGTCGTCAGCCGAATCGATCCTGCGCGGCCGGACGGAATGGGTCTACGTCGATCCCGCGGGACGACCGCGCCGGATGCCGCCGGAACTGCTCGCCTGGTTTAATCCGTCGTGAATCGCCGTCCACGCCTCAGCGGTGAGACGAGCGGGGATCGAGCGCGTCTTGCAGGCCGTCGCCGAGGACGTTGAAGGCGAACACGGTCAGAGTCAGGGCGATGCCGGGAAACGAGATGTACCACCACGCTTCGCGGAAGTAGTTGCGGGCGGTGCTCATCATCGTGCCCCATTCGGGCGATGGCGGCTGCGCGCCGAGGCCAATGAAGGAGAGGGAACTGGTGGCGAGAATCGCGTAGCCGATGTCGAGCGTCAACTGGATGATGACGACCGAGATCACGTTCGGCAAGATGTGGCGGAACAGGAGGCGGGGTCCGGAAAGGCCGATGCTTTCGCCGGCGGTGACGAAATCGCGTTCGCGAATCGAAAGAATCTGGGCACGGACCAACCGGGCGTACCAGGGCCAGAAAACGGTCGAGAGCGCGACCATCGTCCATTTCAATTCGCGGCCGAGCGACGCGGCGATGGCGATGGCGAGAATCAATGCTGGAAACGCGAGAAACATGTCGGTGAAGCGCATCAGCAATTCATCGACGATGCCCCCGAAATAGCCGGAAACCGACCCGACCAGCGTGCCGAAGGTGACGGCGAAACTGAGGACGACGACCGCGACCTGAAGGCTGATCTGCGTGCCGGTCAGGACGCGGCTGAAGACGTCGCGGCCGAGTTCGTCGGTGCCCATCAGGTGCGCGGTGGAGGGAGGCAACAGTTTGGAGCCGGTGATGTCCTGCGCGTAGGGATCGTACGGAGCGATCGCCTGGCCAAAGATGGAGAGGATGAAAAACATGACGACGATGATGACGCCGACAAGATTGAGTTTGTTGCCGATGAGGAATCGCTGCAAATTGCGCCGCAGTTGATTTTGCTGCGGCAGCCGCCCGGCCGCGGCGAGCGCGCCGCCAGGGGGAACCCGCGGCTCGCCGCCGGGGGGAGCCGTGGTCGTCGGCGCCTGGGTCGTGGCGGTGGTCTCAGCGCTCATGTATAGGAAATCCTTGGGTCGAGGAACAGGTAGAGAATGTCGACGAGGAGATTGAGCAAGACGAAGATCAAGGCGATCAGGAGCGTGGTCGCCATCGTCGCGTTGTAGTCGAGCCGCTGAATGGCGTCGACGGCGTAGCGGCCGATGCCGGGCCAGGAAAAGACGATTTCGACCAGAAAGGCGCCGGAGAGGAGCAATCCGATCTGGAGGCCGATCGAGGTGACGGTCGGCAAGAGCGCGTTCTTGAGGGCGTGGCCGAGGACGACTCCGCGCTGGGTGATGCCCTTGGCCCGTGCGGTCCGGATGTAATCCTGGTTCAGCACTTCCAGCATGCCGCCGCGCACCATGCGCGTGACGACGGCGAGCGACCCGTACGCCAGGACCAGCGCCGGCATCGCGAGATGTTTCAGCGCGAGCCAGAAGAGCGAAAAGTTGCCCGTGAGCAAGGCGTCGATGGTGTAGAGCGAGGTGATGGTCCGCGGCGGATCGACCCCGATCGGCAGGCGTTCGCCGTCCGGCAGCCAGCCGAGACGGCCGAAAAAGATGAATTGCGCCATGATCGCGAGCCAGAAGACGGGCAGGGCGAGGCCGGAGATGGAGACGAAGCGGGCGATGTGATCCGGCCACTGGTCGCGTTTGACGGCGGAGAGGACGCCGAGCGGAATGCCGATCAAGGTCGAGATGACGAAGGCATAGAGACCGAGTTCGATCGTGGCGGGGAGAAAGCGCTGGAGATCCTGGGCGACCGGCCGGCGCGTCGTGAATGACATGCCGAAATTGAAGTGGAGCACTTCGCCGACGTAGGTGATGTACTGCTGGGGCAGCGGATCGTTGAGGCCGAATTGTTCGCGAATCTTCTGGACCGCCGAAGCGCTGGCGCGCGGTCCCGCCATCAACCGGGCCGGATCGCCAGGAATGACATGCGACAGGCTGAAGGTGATGACCGACAGCCCGAAGAGGACGACGACCAGAAAGAGCAATCGCCGGACGATGAGCCGGACCAGCATTCAACCCCTCGTTGCGCGGGCCGGCCATCGCCGGCCCGCGCCGCGCTGACTCAGGATTTCCGATACATCGAGTAGAACGGGAATGAGGAGAGATAGAGCGGGTTGGGATAAAAGCCGCCGATATCCTTGCGAAGCACGGTGTAGTAGATCGGCTGGCCGTAGTAGAGCGCCGGCGGGTCTTGTTCGGTCAGGATGTTCTGAATCTCCTTCATCAGGGTATCGAGTTCGGCTTCGTCCTTGAAATGCTTGGCCTGAGCCATCAATGTTTCGTAACGGTCGTTGACCCAAGCGCCGCCGTTGCTGCCGCCGTTGCCGATCTGATCCTTGTCGAAGTTGGGGGCGAGTTGATTCCAGGGATCGTTGTAGTCGGGCCACCAGCCCCAGCCGCCGATGAAATGCGGTTTTTGCTCCGGCGGCTGATCGCCAAAGACGGTGCTTTCAACCGTGGTGTAATCGACCGCCTGGATTTCGAGGCTGAACCCCATCTTCTGAACGTTGGCCTGGAAGAGTTGCGCCACCGTTTGTTCGCGCTGATCGTTGGCGTCGGCCATGTACTCGAAGGAGTCGCCTTCCTTGAATCCGGCGCCAAGGATCAATTGTTTGGCCTTGTCGAGATCGGTCTTGTAAAGAAAGACATTCTTGTCCCAGGCGCGGACGGTGTCCGCGATCGGTCCATTGCGCTTCATCAGTCCCTTGAAGACGGAGTTGACGATGTCATCGTAGGGAAAGGCGTAGGAAAATCCCTGACGCACTTCCTTCGTCTTCAGCCGTGGCGCGTTCATGATCGCCCAGGAGACGGCGGTCGACGGATATTCGACGACGTTCACGTCGGGATTCTGTTTCAACTCCGTCACCGCGTCGATCGTCAGGTTGTAGGCCGCGGCGTCGCCATCGCCTGATTCCAGCAATTGGCGGCGGGTGGCGTCTTCCGGCACGACACGAAAGACGATCTTGTCGAAATGATTCCCGTCCCAGCCCATGTGGTAGTCGGCGAACTTCTCGAAGACCATTCCCTCATTGAGTTGGTTCGACGTCAAGGTATACGGACCGGTGCCGACCGCATTCGCCTTGAAAAATTCGTGGGCATACGGGTCGTCCTTGGTCGCGTTTTTCTTGATCGCGGTCGGGCTGACGACCGAGGGGCCGTATTGCGATGCCATCGCCGACAGGAAGAGCGGCTGCGGCTGGCCGAGTTCGAATCGCAGCGTCGTCGGATCGACGACCACCATCGCGTCGGGCTTCGGCACGAAGCGGGTGATGACGTTAACGGGCGACCCGCCGAGTTCGATCCAACGCGTGTAGGAATCCTTGACCGCCTGCGCGTCGCAGACCGTGCCGTCATGGAATTTCGCGTTCGGGGCGAGTTTGAACGTGTAGGTTGAATTGTCGGCGTTGGCTTCCCAGGATTGGGCCAGCATTGGCGAAAACTCGGTCGTGCTGTCCCCCTTCAGTTGGAGCAGCATTTCGTAGACCGCCATCGCGACGGTCGACGACAGCGTCGAATAGGAATAGTGCGGGTCGATGTCTTCGACGCCGTTCGAGGTGATGTTCGTGAAGGTGCTGCCGCCCGACTGCGCGGACGGCGCAGGGATCGACGCGGGCTCTGAAATCGAAGCGGCCGCGGCGCGTTCCGGCGCGGCTTCGATCAAGCTCAGGATCACGGGTGACGCAAGACCGAGTCTGAGCCCGGTTTCGAGCAATTGGCGACGGGACATGCGTCCGGCGCGGGCGTGCGAAAAGAGCCGAGCGATGCGCGGGTCGTCCATGTTCAACCTCAGCAGCGAGTCGAATCTGGATGGACACATTGGCGCGGCGGCGTCCAACACGCCCTCGCGCCGCGGCCTCGGCCGTCGAGACCTGGAAGTTCGGCAACTATACGGAGCGCGCCCGGCACGCGCAATAGCGCGACAGCGGCGCCCGCTCCCGTTCGGGTCGCGCGCTTGCGGCAAACTGCTGGCCGCTTTGGCATGCCTGAGTCAGCCCGCCTCACGCAATTCGCCGGTCGCGATTTCGCCGAGAATCGCGATCCCGCGCTCGATGCGCGCCTCGTCGGAGAATGAAAACGCAAGTCGCATGTCGCGCTGGCCGCGGCCGTCGCTGTAGCAACGTGTTCCCGGCAGATAGTCGACGCCCCGTTCCCGCGCTTGCGCCAACATGCGTCCGGTGTCGATGCCATCCGGAAAGGTAACCCAGATGAAAAAGCCGCCGTCCGGACGCGACCAGGTGGTTCCGGGAGGCATCGACCGTTCGAGGGCGGCGAGCATCGCGTCGCGCCGGCGCCGATACGTTTCCCGCAGCCCCGCGATGTGGTCGGCGAGATGGCGCGGCAGCCAATCGGCGGCGACGTGGGAACCGAAGATGTTGGTGCCGCCATCGACTTTCAGCGCCGTCAGCCGGCGGATGATTTCGGGCGGTCCGACGAGCCAGCCGATCCGCATGCCCGGACCCATGGTCTTCGAGAGCGTGCCCATGTAGACGACATGCTCGCCGCGGTCGAGCGCGTAGATGGGCGGCAGTTGCTCGCCATCGTAGCGGAGATCGAAATAGGCGTCGTCTTCGATCACGATCGTGCCGTAGCGGTGGGCGATCGCGATCAGCGCCCGGCGCCGTTCGAGCGACAGGCAGACGCCGGCCGGATTCTGAAAATTCGATATGACATAAATGAACTTCGGCGTCACGCCGTCAGCGCGCAGGCGCGCGAGATTGCGCTCCAGCGCGGCGACATCGATGCCGTCGCGGTCGATCGGCGTCGGCACGACGTTTGCCCCGGCGTCGCGAAAAGCGCTGACCGCGCCGAGAAAGGTTGGATTTTCGCTGACGATGGTGTCGCCCCAATCGACGAACCCATCGAGGATCAGATCGAGCGCTTGCGAACTGCCGGCGGTGATCAGGATGTTGTCGCGGGTCGCGTCGATGCCCTGATCGCGGGCGAGTTTGTCGCGCAAGATGTCGATCAGCCCGCCGTAGCCGCGGGTGTCGCCGTATTGCAGCGCCCGGTCGCCCCGCTCGGCGAGCGCGCGCAACGTCGATTCGGCGACCTGCTGCGCCGGCAGCGACGCCGCGTCGGGAAAGCCGAAGGTGAACGAAATGCGGTCGACCACCTCCGTGTCGTCCAGCAGCGCCCGGCCGGGCAGCCCGGCCGCGCGGCGGGAAAAGAGCGCGCCGAAACCGTGCGTCGGTGATTCGCGGGCGGTCCGGTCCAAATCGATCATCCTTCTCGGCTGACGGAGCGGGCTGTGCCAGTCCGCGATTGTAGGTTGGCGGTGGTCCGGCGCACAACCGCGTCGCTCCGCGAAGCAACAGCAACATATAGACAACATGTTGACATGGAGGCTGCAAGACTGCTAAGGTCTCGTTGTCCGCAAATGTTGGCAATTGCGGGCACCTAGCGGCCGGGCAAATGGCCGCAGAAAACGCCAAGAGCGTTTTTGCCCGTCGCGAAGGCGTCCCTACTCGCGGGCAGGGACGAGACGAGCCACCAGAGTTCGTCTAGCGGCGGGATTTTTTTACCTCAAACCAGTTGCACGGCGGAGCCGAGCATCGTCAAGTAGGGCCCGGCGAGGCCATCGCGTTCCCTGATTTCGCCTGCGATTACGTCAGCGGCTTGAATGATCCCCCCTTGGAGTCGGTGATCTGGACAAGGACGAATGTCGTCGAAGCCAGGTCGTCGCGGTCGCACTGCTCGCAGCGCGCGCCGAATCTCAGTTCGGTAGTGTGTCAATGTCGTTTTATACTTTCCCGAGAGATCGATGTAAAGAATTTTTCCCCCGACAACCTGGTGGGGACAGCGCGTCATCAAGGTGACCACGCCATCGCAAAGGCATTTGGCCCCAATAGGCTTGCCCACCTGTTGAGCACTCCATGCTGCCTTGTTGAGCATGTACGCATGTGCCGTAAGGGGTGCGCGGGCGATCGCATCAAAAACCCGCGCCAGCGTTCTGGGCGCCGCGTCATTGTGACTAAAGACATAATCCTCAGAGAGTCCAAGGCAAAGGCGCGCAGCCGTTAGTTCTGCGTCAAGCGTTGCTACCGCGGGCTGGTCGATATGGACAGCAGCGAACACGATCAACGGCCCCTGCGCCTTGCCCGGCGTACCAGACCAATCGAGTCCCGAGTAGATCATTCTGGCGATTCCTGCGAACGATCCAAGAGGGTTCAGGATTGGCCCCTTTGTGGCCTGCCAGAATAGCGCCAACCTCGCCGAGAGTGCATGAATGCTCCTGGCCGAGTCCGCCTGTGCGCCGCGCACAAGCGACTGGGTCGATGCCGGTCGGTCGGCGAGGCTGCCGATGCTAAAATCGCATTGCAGAGGCAATCAGGGTCGTCGAACGCAACGTGGCGACCGGGCAGGCGAGGGATTCGTATCAGTGGACCAATCGAACCTGAATGGCGGCGGGGACGGCCGCGACATCTTCGACATCACGATCATCGGCGCCGGGCCGACCGGGTTGTTCGCGGCGTTTTACGCCAGTCTCCGAGGCGCCCGGACGCAGGTGATCGACGCGCTGGAAGAGGTCGGCGGGGCGCTGACCGCCATCTATCCCGAAAAATACATCTATGACGTGATCGGGTTTCCCAAGATTCTGGCGAAGGATTTCGTCGCCGCCTGCGACGAGCAGGCGCGCCAGGGAACGGCGGAGATTCATCTCAACGAAGCCGTGCTGGAATTGGCGCGCGGCGACGACGGCGTCATCCGACTTGGAACGACGCGAGGCACGCGCTGGAGCCGGACGGTCATCGTCTGCGCCGGCGTCGGGGCGTTCGAACCGAAGCGGGTCGATGTGCCGGGCATCGCCGAGCTGGAAGGACGCGGCGTCCACTATTTCGCGAAGCGGGTCGAAGATTTTCGGGATCGCGATGTCGTGATCGTCGGCGGCGGCGATTCGGCGGTCGATTGGGCGGTGACGCTCGAGCCGATCGCCCGCAGCGTGCGCCTGATCCATCGCTCGAAATTCCGCGCCCACGAAGCGACGGTGCGGCAACTCCACGAATCGACCGTGCAATTGCACTACCCCGGTTGCGAAACGACGGCCGTCCATGCCGGCGACGATGGCCGGCTGCAGCGCCTGACCTTCAAGAACGCCGCGGGCGACGAGACGACCGTGCCGGCGGACGAATTGATCGTCGCGATCGGCTTCGTCGCCGATCTCGGCCCGCTCAAGTCGTGGGGCTTCGAACTGCAGCGCAATCAGATCGTGGTCGACAAGATCACGATGGCGACCAACGTGCCGGGCGTTTTCGCGGCCGGCGATGTGGCGTGGTATCCGGCGAAATTCAAGTTGATCGCGACCGGCGCGGCGGAAGCGGTGACGGCGGTGAACCACGCGGTGACGCATTACGACCCGAAGGCGCGGCTCGACGCCGGGCATTCGACTGCGATCATGGAAAAGCGCGAAAAGGAAATGTTCGAACCGGCGAACGCGGGAAGTCCGGTTTAGACACGCGGCGGGGCTCTGCTCAACATGGATCTTTGCTGAGGGGTTTATTCCGATTCCGTCAGGCTGACGTCGGTCCGGCCTCGACCGGCGCAAATTCCTCAACTCAACCATTGCCGGTCGAGGTCGACGGCGGTCGGGGCGTGCCGCGGGCCGTGACGCTGCGTCCTCGGGACATCACTGCCTTTCCGTCGGACGAATCGTGGGGCGATTGACCGCAAGGTCCCAATCGACAATGTGACGGCTGCCGACCGGGCTTTGGATGGGACCGTCAGCCGGGACCGCGTGTGCTACGATCGGACGCAGGACGACTCATTTGCCCCCGACAGGCGCCAATTGCCGGATCGCACAAGGGACGAGCATGCCGGCTGCTGCGATGGCGACATTCGGTCAACTCCTGCGCCGTCACCGACTTGCGGCCGGATTGAGCCAGGAGGCGCTCGCGGAGCGGTCTGGCCTGAGCGTGCGCGGGCTGAGCGATCTCGAACGCGGCGCCCGGCGCGCTCCCCGGGCCGAAACGATCGGAATGCTGGCCGACGCGCTCGATCTCTCCCCGTCCGAACGCGCCGCGCTGGCGGCCGCCGCGCGCTCTGGTTCCGCGGCGTCGAACCGCGCGTCAGAGAACGCCGAACGGGTGAACGCGGAACGCTCGCTCCCGCGCGGCATGGTGGCGCTGCTCTTCGTGGAGTTCACGGGAGCCGCAAGACGCGCTGGTCGCGCTCCCGCCTCCGGATCAACCGACGTCGAGCGCCTGACCGCTCTGTTCGGCCAGGCGGTTCAAGCTCAGGGTGGCGTTCTCTACCATGTGGCCGGCAGCACGGCTCGAGCGGCGTTCTCGGGCGTCGCCGCCGCCATCGCCGCCGCCATCGACACGCATGCCGCGCTCCTCGCGGAGCCGGACGGCGACATCGCGTCGCGCACGGCGCGAATGGCGCTCCACGCGGCGGAAGTCGAGCCCGTTCAGGACCGCTACCCCGAGGCCTACGTGGGATCGTTGGCCCAGTTGCTCGCGGCAACCCATGAAGGGCAAATTCTGGCCACCGAGGCGGTGCGGCAGTTGGTCGGAGATCGCGTTCCCGCGGACGCGAGTCTGGTCGAGATTGGCGCGCATCGTCAGGCCGGCGCGTCGAAGTCGGAGCGGGTCTATCAACTTGCGCACCCGTCCCTGCCGACGGACTTCCCGCCGCTGCGATTCCCGGCGGCGTGGCCAGGCCGGCTGCCCTTGCCGCTGTCGCCGTTGATCGGCCGCGAGACGGAACTTGCCGGGGTCGTCGAATTGCTCCGTTCTCCTGAGGCGCGCCTCGTGACGCTGACCGGGCTCGGCGGGGTGGGGAAGACCCGGCTGGCGCTGGAGGCGGGCGATCGAGTGAAGGACGACTTTGCCGCTTCGGTCGCCTTCGTCGATTTGGCTCCGCTCCGCGAGCCGAGCCTCGTCGCCTCTGTCATCGCGAGCGCATTGGGCGTGCGGGAAAGCGGAAACATCCCCGTGCAAATGGCGCTGTCGCAGTTCCTGCGTGAGCTCGATGTGCTGCTGGTGATCGACAACTACGAGCATCTCCTCGACGCCGCGCCGGTGGTCGCCGCGTTGCTGGCGGAGTGTCCGAACGTGAAGGTGCTGGCGACCAGCCGCAGCCGGCTACGGGTGCGCGGCGAGCGCGAATTCACGATTCCGCCGCTCGAGATGCCGGATGGCCGACAGGCGGCGACGGATGGCGGTTCCCGGCACTGGTCAGAGAGCCTGATCGCGTATCCGGCGGTGCAACTGTTCGTTGAGCGCGCAAGCAACATCTCGCCCGATTTCGGGGTGACGCCAGCGCAGGCCGAAGCGATCGCCGAAATTTGTCGCCGCGTCGATGGGTTGCCGCTGGCGATCGAACTCGCGTCGGCATGGGTCAAGGTGCTCCCGCCGGCGGCGCTTCTGGCGCGCATCGAAGCGGCGCCGCTGGCGCTGACGGGCGGCGCGCGGGATTTGCCGGAACGGCAGCAAACGCTGCGGACGACGATCGCCTGGAGCTACGATCTGCTGACGTCGGCCGAGAAGCGATTGTTTCGGCGTCTGAGCGTGTTCGCCGGCGGGTTCGACTTCGAGGCGGCGGAAGCGGTCACTTCGTCGACCGAGGACCAGGAGAGCGACATCTTCACCGACACCGCTGAATTGGTCGAAAAGTTCTTCCTTTTGACGACCGAGCCGATCGCGAATGAGCCTCGCTTTCGGATGCCGTCGACGATACGGGAGTTCGGGCTCGAACAACTCAGCGAATGTGGCGAGGATGCGGTCGTTCAACAGGCGCACATGATCTATTTTCTGGCGTTGGCTCAGCGCGCCGAGATCGAACTTGCCGGTCCAGAACAGGCGAACTGGATGCAGCGCCTCGAGGCTGATTACGACAATCTCCGCGGCGCGCTTCGCTGGATGCTGGACCACGATAAGGCGACAGAAGCCCTCTTGACCTGTTGCTCGCTCTGGCGGTTTTGGAGTCATCGCGGATACATCCACGAAGGACAAGACTGGCTCGAGCGGTCGCTGAGCATCGGCGGCGACACGGCGCCGGCCATCCGGGCGCGAGCGTTTCATTGTTTGGGCAATCTTGCCGTCGATTCAGGCGACTACGGCCGAGCCCGTTCGCAGTATGAGGCGAGCCTGAAATTGAGGCGAGCGAGCGGGGATGACGCCGGGATCGCCGATTCCTTGAATGGCCTTGGGATTGTCGCCATGGACCAAGGCGATCTCGCTCAGGCGCTCAAGTTGCACAGCGAAAGTCTGATCATTCGAAGGAAATTGGGAGACCCGGCGGCAACGGCGCTTTCTTTGTACAACCTGGGTTGGGTCGCGCAGGCGGCGGGAGATTACGACCAGGCCCGGTCGCTGCACGAGGAAGCCCTGGCGCTTCGGCAACAGCTTGGAGACGTTGACGCAATTGGCTACTCCATGTGGAGTCTTGGACATATTGCCCTTGCAACCGGCGACCTGGTTGAAGCCAAAAACTTGCTCGATGAGAGCCGAATCCTGTTTCAGAACGTTGGAGATGCCCATGGCATCGCCTGCAGTTTGAATGACCTGGGGCTGCTGTCGATCCTTCGGCACGATATTCAACAAGCTCGAAAGCATCTTGAGCAGTCCTTGGCGCTCTGGGTGAAAATCGAAGATCGGGAAAGATTCATTGCCTGCATCGAGGGGATCGCGCAGGTAGCGACGGCTGCGGGGAATCTGGAAGATGCGGTGCGCCTGCTCGGATCTGCGGCGGAGTTGCGCCGAGCGGGGGAAATGCCGCTGCCTCGCCTTGGGCAAGACCTGCTCGACCGGGAGATCGCAGCGATTCAAACCATGCTCGGAGAGGCTGACTTTGCGGCAGCCTGGAGCGATGGTGAGTCAATGACGGCCGATGAGACGGTCGAGGCGGCTTCTGCTGCCCTTGAAGTGATGGCCGCCGACGATGAGGTCGGGAACGATTCGATGCCTGATCGCGATAACTGATCCCGCGCGCCACAGAAGGCTCACGTAGCAAGTGATGGCCGCCTCGAGCCACACCGCGGTCGACAGGGATTGGTCGGTTGCCAAACGATGGCGATTCGAGGCGGACGAATCCGCTCAAAATGCCGTGCCACCCGCACCGCTGGATTTTGCAAGGCAACGGCATGGGCATGGTGCCGTGCGTACAGGCGCAACGATCGACGCTGACCGCGGTGGCGATGTCCACTCCCGGGGGCGTGAATGCGGGCGGCGACCGGCCGCCGCCCGCTCCAGGTGCTCAACACCTACCGTTGCAGCCCCGTGTCCCGCGAGGATCACCGCTACCCTGGTCGAGGCCGGACGGCGCCTGTCCGTCGCCGCTCTTGATCCCCGCCTCGCCCTGAAGCGTATAGCCCGCTGGACCCGTGTGGCCCACGGA
The DNA here is from genome assembly GCA_025928535.1 of Thermomicrobiales bacterium. Taxonomy (GTDB): domain Bacteria; phylum Chloroflexota; class Chloroflexia; order Thermomicrobiales; family UBA6265; genus JAICJJ01. The sequence continues at coordinate 920 of JAICJJ010000002.1, read as the reverse complement.
GTCGCCCGTTTGCAACGTGTATGGCTTGCCCGGTTCGACCTTGCATCCGGTCGGCGGCTCACATCCCTGGACGCCAGCCTGGACGACGACGCCGGATTCCACCTTGGAGAAGGTGAAGACGATCGGTCCCTCGTCGATGTGATACACCTCAGTTGCTTCGCAATCTTTGACCGTGATCAGGTCTGTGCCGGTGAAACTGAAACTCGTCAGCCTCAGGACCTCGCCGTTGGACCCTGATGGAACCTGACCGAGAAGAATTTCCGTAACGTTTCCCTGGGAAATGAAGGGGCACATTTCTTGGGGGATTTGTTCTGGCGTTGCGGGTTGGGCGTGCATCGATCCGGGTGCGCCGGCTCCAATGCCGACGAGCACCAGAACCGCCATCCACGTCGCGAATCGTCGCATCGGAGACTCCTCTCCCGGCCAACACTCTGGCAGCCGTCGACCACGCGGACTGGATCGCTTCGTTGATTTTGACCCTTTCCATCAGACTCTACACCTTGCGACCGGCCTTGACAATACTGCCGAATCAGATCAACGACCGATTATCCACAGACGAATTGTCTGGATGATTCATGGCATTGATCCATCGATCGCCGCATGGATTGCACTGTTTCACCGTGAGATCCGCTTCCAGGCGCTCTGCGCGGACGCCTTCCATGCTCGGGGTCCGGTTGACGCATCTCGAGCGGACCTTTGTTGCGCGCTCCTCGCGTCGGAATCGGCGAATTCAGCCTGCAATTCAGGCAGCGCGAACCGGCGCGCTTGACATCTTGACATCATGAAATCAGGGTGTACGGTACCTTGCGTTGGACATAAACAAATTCGACGGTCGCTCGACCGTCGCCAGCAGGAACCGCCGACGCTTGAATCATTGGCGGCACGCGGCGGAGCCAGCCGCCGCGACGTTTGCCGGATGC
>JAICJJ010000371.1 GCA_025928535.1 Thermomicrobiales bacterium | reverse complement strand
GCTAGCGCGGCGAGAGAGGACAAAGCGTCATGGAAGTCCGAGCGAGCGTGAAAAACATTCGCGTCAGCCCGCGCAAGGCGCGCCTCGTCGTCGACGCGGTGCGCGGCAAGCGGGTGCTCGACGCGATCGACATCGCGAAATTCTTGCCGCAGAAGACCGCGCTCGATGTCGAGAAGTTGCTGCGATCGGTCGCGGCGAACGCGGAAAACAATTACGACCTCGATCCGGAGGATCTCTGGATCAAGGCGATTTTCGCCGATGAAGGACCGAGTTTCCGCCGATTCAAGGCGAAGGCGCGCGGACGGGTCGGCCGGATCGAGCGCCGCAACACGCATATCACCGTCATCGCCGAGGATCGGGGAGGTCTGTAATGGGGCGAAAAGTCAATCCGGTCGGTTTCCGGCTCGGGATCATCAACGACTGGGAATCACGCTGGTTCGCCGAGCGAACGTACACTGATTTGCTGCATGAAGATTTGCGGATTCGTCGGTTGATCATGCGCGAATTGACCCGGGCCGGCATCTCGCGCATCGAGATCGAGCGGGCCGCCAACAAGGTCGATGTCACGCTGCACACGTCGAAGCCGGGCATCGTCATCGGCAAGCAAGGGGCGAATGTCGAGCGCATCCGCCAATTGATCGAAAAATCGATCGGCAAGAAAGTCCATTTGCGGATCGAAGAGATCAAGTCGCCGGAGACCGACGCGCGGTTGATCGCCGAGAGCATCGCCGAGCAGATCGGACGACGCGTGGCGTACCGGCGGGCGATGAAGCATGCCGTGCAGCAAGCGATGCGGCGAGGCGCCAAAGGGGTCAAGATCACCTTGTCCGGTCGCCTCGGCGGCGCCGAGATGAGTCGGTCGGTGACGGAGATGGATGGACGGGTGCCGCGGCAAACGCTGCGCGCGTCGATCGACTACGGCGTCGTCCACGCCCACACGACCTACGGCCGCATCGGCGTCAAGGTCTGGGTCTACAAGGGCGATGTGATGCCGGAGCGGCGCCCGGTGACCGAGGCCACGCTGTCGGCGGATCTCGCCGCGCTGCCGGCCGACTAAGGGGATACGGGGCGAATCGTCCCGGTTGGAGCGATTGTCATGTTGATGCCAAAGCGGACCAAATACCGCAAGATGATGCGCGGCCGGATGACCGGCCGGGCGTATCGCGGCGCGACCGTGGCGTTCGGCGACTATGGCTTGCAGGCGCTCGAGCCGGCCTGGGTCAACAGCCGCCAGATCGAGGCGGCGCGGCGCGCCATCACCAACTATCTGAAGCGCGGCGGCCAGGTCTGGATCCGGATCTTTCCCGACAAGCCGGTGACGCAAAAGCCGGCGGAAACCCGCATGGGCTCCGGCAAGGGCAATCCGGAATTCTGGGTCGCCGTCGTCAAGCCGGGGCGCATCCTGTTCGAAGTCGGCGGCGTCTCGCGCGATCGGGCCGAAGAAGCGATCCGACGCGCGGCGATGAAGATGCCGATGGACTGCAAGTTCGTCGATCGGGCGCAGACGATCGCGCAGCAACTCGACGACCCGAAAAACGCGCAGACGGCGGCCGAAGAAATCGCGGCGGCGGAAGTTCCGCCCGCGAAAATCACGGTCGCGGGATACGCTGACGAATTCGAGGCCGAGACGGAAGCCGAGGCTGAGACCGAGGCCGAAGACGAGGCCGAGGAGGTGACGGCGTGAAGCCGGCCGATATTCGCGCGATGAACGAGCAACAACTGACCGAGCGGCTCGGCGACCTGCGGCGCGAGTGGCGCGAACTCCGCTTTCAGGAAGCGGTCGGCCAGTTGACGGCGACGGCCCGCATTCGGCAAATCCGGAAGGATATCGCCCGCATTCTGACGATTCGGACCGAGCGCCAGATGGAAGCGGCCGCGCGGGCCTACCTGAGCGAGCAGCAGGCGGCGAGCCGCTAGCGCGATCGCCTGAGGCAAAAGGACGAAAACAATGACGGACGAAACCTCGGCAAGCGCCGAGCAAAACGAAACGCCGGAGGCCGGCCGCCAGAAGCCGCGGACGCAAAAGGTCGGCCGGGTCGTCTCGGACAAGATGGAAAAGACTGTCGTCGTGTCGGTCGATTCGGTGCGGCGCCACCCGCTCTATCACAAGCGGATCACGAAAACGAGCAAGTTTCTGGCGCACGACGACCGCAACGAATGCAAGCCGGGCGATCTCGTTCGGATCGAAGAGACGCGGCCAATTTCGAAGCGCAAACGATGGATCGTGCGGGAAATTCTCGAGCGCGGCGTCCAGTTGTAGCCGCTGGCGAGCGGGTTGAGATGGAGATGGGAACGCGATGATTCAGCAGGAAACGCGGCTCAAGGTCGCCGACAACAGCGGCGCCCGGGAGTTGCTCTGCATTCGCGTCCTCGGCGGCTCCGGGCGCAAGTACGGCGGGGTGGGCGACACGATCATCGCCGCCGTCAAGCAAGCCCAGCCGAACGGGGCGATCAAGAAAGGCGACGTCGTGCGGGCGGTCATCGTCCGGACGGCGCAGGAATATGGACGGCCGGACGGCAGCCACATCAAATTCGATGACAACGCCGCCGTGCTGATCAACGCGCAGGGCGCGCCGCGCGGCACCCGCATCTTCGGCCCAGTCGGCCGGGAACTGCGCGAACGGCAGTTCATGCGGATCGTGTCGCTGGCGCCCGAGGTTCTCTAGCGAGGCCGAATCGCCGCGGAGGCGGGCGGCTGGGAGCAGCGATCATGCGAAAGATTCGGACCGGAGACGAAGTGCTGGTCACCTCCGGGCGGAACAAGGGACAACGCGGCCGGGTGCGGCAGAATCTGATCGACCGGGACCGCGTGGTCGTGGAAAACGTGAACATCGTCAAGAAGCATCTCAAGCGGGGCCGGGCGCGGCAGGCGGGCATCGTCGAGATGGAAGCGCCGTTGCACGTCTCGAAGGTGATGCTGATTTGCCCAAATTGCGGTGAGGCGTCGCGCGTCGGCGTGCGGCCGGATGCGAATGGCAAAAACGAACGCTACTGCAAGAAGTGCGAAAAGACGATTCCTCGGCCGGAGTAATAACCGGCCGGATGATGGGCGGCATCCAATATTGCGAGCGGCGGCCTGAGCGCTCGCACTGAGCGGACCAGGCGGGAACGCCGGACGATGTGACAGGACAAGGACGAAGCGATGGCGAGGCTCCAGGAAAAATATCACGACGAGGTGCGGCCGGCGCTGGTTGAGGAGTTTTCCTACACGAACGTGATGCAGGCGCCGAAACTCGAAAAGATCGTCGTCAATATCGGTCTGGGTGAAGCGGTCCAGAACGCCAAGGCGATCGACGCGGCCGTCGGCGATTTGACGGCGATCACCGGACAGAAGCCGGTGGTGACGCGGGCGAAAAAATCGATCGCGCAGTTCAAGTTGCGCGCCGGCATGCCGATCGGCGCGATGGTGACGCTGCGCGGTCCGCGCATGTATGAATTTCTCGATCGGCTGACGGCGGTGGCGCTGCCGCGGATTCGCGATTTCCGCGGCGTCTCGCCGAACGCATTCGATGGTCGCGGCAACTACACGCTCGGTCTGCGGGAGCAACTGGCGTTTCCGGAGATCGACTACGACAAGATCGACAAGACGCGCGGGCTCGAGATGAGTTTTGTCACGACCGCGCGGACAGATGAAGAGGGCCGTCGGCTCCTGGCGCTGCTGGGTATGCCGTTCGCCCGCACCGAACAGCGGTAAGGAACGGCCGGCGAGCGGCCACGGAGAACGGACAGATGGCGAAAAAGTCGTTGATCGTCAAATCGCAAAAGCCGCCGAAGTACGAGGTGCGGCACGTCAATCGATGCCGCCTCTGTGGCCGCAGCCGCGCCTACATGCGGAAATTCGGCGTCTGCCGCATCTGCTTCCGCGAGTTG
>JAICJJ010000442.1 GCA_025928535.1 Thermomicrobiales bacterium | reverse complement strand
TCGACGTCGCCACTGGCAAGGCGCGCTGTCTGACGACCGCCGACCGGCAGGTCTGGTCGTTCGCCTGGGCGCCCGACGGCGAGACGATCGCGGCGCTGACGACCGACGGCCCCGACCTCGACCTGCGCTTCGGCCCGAGCGATCTCTGGGCCATACCGCAAGCCGGCGGTCTCAATCGCCACGTCGCGAGCCTGACCGGCGAGCCGTCGTCGCTGGTGGTGGTCGATAGCGATGATGGACCGCTCGTGGTCTTGCAGAAAAACGAAGGCCGGCAGACGCCCCCCGACGCGATCTGGACGATTCCGCTGGCGGGCGGCGAGGCGACGCGCATCTTGTCGGGTTGCGATGGCAACGTCGAAACGATCGTGCCGTGGCCGGGCGCGCCGGGGCGGGTCGCGGCGATCGTCGCCGAGCGGTTGCACGCGGGCGTGTCTGGCGTCGATCTGGTTGGGAACGCGGCGACGCCATTGGCGCCGAAAGCCGTCGCGGGCAAAGGGAGCGTGTCGGCGGCGTCGTTGTCAGCGGATGGACGGCGGATCGCACTCATCTGGACCGATGCGACGACGCCGGAAGAAGTCTGGCTCGGCGAAACGGGCGGCAAAGGCGCCGCCGTGACCTGCTTCGGCGCGGCGTACCGGGATCGCTTGCAGCCGATCGAGGTCGTCCGTTGGACGAGCCCGGACGGCGTCGAGGTCGAAGGGATGCTGACGTTGCCGGCCGGCTACGAGGAGGGCCGGCGGTATCCGCTCGTCGTCGAGATCCACGGCGGGCCATTCTGGCGCTGGGACGACCGGGTCATGCTCGGCTGGCACGACTGGGCGCAAATGCTGGCCAGTCATGGCATCGCCGTGTTGTTGCCGAATCCCCGCGGCAGCACCGCATACGGCGCGAAATTCCAGGCGTTGCTGCAAGACGATGTCGGCGGCGGGGAAGCGCAAGACCTCATCGCCGGCGCACGGGCGATGGTCGAGCGAGGCATCGCCGATCCGGTCCGGCTCGGCATCGGCGGCTGGAGCTGGGGCGGCTATCTGACGGCCTGGACGATTACCCAGACTGATATCTTTCAGGCGGCCGTGATGGGCGCCGGGCTCTCCAACATGGTGTCGGACCATGGGCAGGACGACATCCCGTCGATGAATTTCCTGATCTATCCGGGCCATCCGTACCACCATCCGGACGCCTACTGGCAGGCGTCGCCGATTCGCCACGTGGCGCACGTCAAGACCCCGACCCTCATCCTGCATGGCGATGCTGACGCGCGCGTCCATCCGGCCCAGGCGATGGAATATCACCGCGCGTTGAAGTCGCTCGGCGTGCCGGTCGAATTCGTCCGCTACCCACGGGAAGGCCACCCGATCCTGGAACGGGCGCACCAGATCGATCTGATGCGCCGCGTCGCCAGTTGGTTCCGCCGCTGGCTGATCGACGAGCCGACCACGGGGGCCGAACCGGGAGACGACAGGCTGACCCCGTGACCGGACGTGGCGGATAAGCCATCCGCTGGTCGGGCGGCGGAGGGATGGGCGGCGGAGCGTGTGCGCCGCTGATCGACGGACGCGGCCGGCGACCGCTGGCAGGCGCCTCCTCGCTGATCGCGTGCCGACCGGCCGCCCCCGATCGTCCTCGTCCACCGTCGGGGGTTCGCGGCGGGAGTCTGCCGCGCTTCCCTGACACGGCGGCGCCGAGGCGTTATGCTGGGCTCACCCTGCGACTCCCCGATTTCTGCGATGACGCGGTTGGCGAGGAGCGCCATGCCCATGGACGCACCACTCTCCCGGTCGCCGATGGCCGCGCCCCGGCGCGCCTTGCTCAAAGCAGTCGGCGCGCTCGTGCTCGGCGTTCCGATCCCTGGTGGCATCCGCGCCGGTCCAATGGTGGAGACGCTGACGTTGACCGGGGTCGTTTGGCAGTGGCAGGCCACCATCGCGCCGGACGGCACGCTGCTGTGGCAGCCGGACCAGCCGGAGCGCTACTCCGTGACGTTCCTGCCCGACGCCACGCTGGCGATCCAGGCCGACTGCAATCGCGCGCGCGGCACGTACGCCGTTGAGGGATCGACCCTCACCCTGCAGATCGGCGGCGTCACCCGGATGCGCTGCGCCACCGGCTCATTGATGGATCGGTTTCTGGGCGAACTGGAGTACGCCGTCGCGGTGCAGCGTGCGCCGGACGCGCTCGTCCTGGTCCTGACAGAGGGGGCGGCGATGCGCTTCACGCCGGCTCCGAGCGTCCCAGCCACGCCCGGGGCCGCGTAAGCCCGACCGCGCGCCCGGTCGCGGCGCCGCCCCGAACCGGCCTGCCGTTGCCGCCATCATGCCGAGCTAGGGTGGGAAATCAGCCACGGACGCAGCGGCCAACACGCGGCGGTGATCCGGCTCTGGAGGGCGCCGAAACGGCGTGCGACTCGTCAGACCCGCGCCTGGTACCGCGCCAATTCCTGCTGCGTCTGCGCCAGTTGCCGCTCCAGCGCCGCAAGTTGCCGCGCCTGACGCTGCCGCGCCTCGCCCGGCCGCAGGTGATCCGACGCGTCGCTGGCCTCTTTGATCGCCTGCTGCAAGCGGCGCACCTCCAACCACAACGCCGCGATCGTCGCCGCGCGCTCCTGTCGCGCCTGCTCTGGCGTTTGCGCCGCCATCGGGCGCCATCGTTCGCGCCACGCGCGCCAGCGCGTCATCATCGCGCGCCGCTCAGGGTTGGGGTTCGTCGGTGACGGGAGCGACCTGGACCGCGCGCCGCCGCGTCGGATCGCGCGGGTCCGGCTCCTCGTCGAACTGAACGCGCTGGCCGACCCGCAACGCATTGAAGCCGTCGGCGACGACCCCGCTGCGATGGAAAAAGAGATCACGTCCGGCCGCGCCGTCGTCCCGGGTGATGAAGCCGAAGCCTTGCTCGCGCAGACTCGCGATGCGACCAGTGGCCATAACGCTGCTCCTGTCGGATGCGGTCGTCGCCGTCTGCCGGGGCGAGGGCGGCAACCCGGGGCGAACCGAATGAACGGCGAGTCTCGGGACGGGGTCGACGGGTCGGGCGCGGGAGCCTGCAGAGGGCCCGTGGCGATGGGCCGGACGGAGCACGATCGCCCCGGCCTGAACGCGAGGACTCTAACAGTTGGCATAGTTGTTCGTCAATAGTGCTTGTGTTAGAGTTCGGGCCGGAGCCGTTCCCGT
>JAICJJ010000377.1 GCA_025928535.1 Thermomicrobiales bacterium | reverse complement strand
TCCTCTCCAACTATTCCCCGAACAAAGAGATCGGCATCGCGTTCATCAAATTCCTGATGAGCAAAGACGAGCAGGAGAAAAAGGCGGCGTCGGGCGAAGGCGCGATCCTGAACGTCACCGACGTCGATTTCTCGAAGTACTACACCAGCCCGCTCGCCGCCATGCAGCAAAAATGGGCGAACGAGCCAAGCACGATCTTCTGGAACGACAACGTCTACCCGTCCGAATTGACGACCGAAATCCTCGCCCAGGCGCAACTTGCGTGGACCGGGCAACTGTCGGCGCAAGACTTCATGGCCGCCGCCAACGCCAAGCGCGACGAGTTGCTGGGGTCGTAGCGTGCGCGACGCCGCGCTCGAGCGCGAACCGCAGAACACATCGACCGGCGCGACGGGAACGGCGGTTTCCGTCGCCAGTCGCCGCGGCCTGACGCTGCGCCAGCGCGAAAGCCTGACCGCCTATCTCTCGATCTTGCCGGCGTTTCTCCTGGTCGGCGTGCTCGTCTGGCGCCCGGTCGCCGGGGCCGTTTACCACGGCTTCACCGACTGGAACGGGGCGACCTCGACCTGGATCGGGTTGAAGAATTACGCGCGCATCCTGCACAGCCCGGAATTTTTCACCGCGCTGCGGACCAACGCGATCTTCGCGCTCGCGATTCCGGGCATCCTGCTCGTCTGCATCGTCGTTTCGGTGCTGCTGTTCGAAGAAACGCCCGGTTGGCGCTTTTTCCGTTCGGTCTACTACATCCCGACGATCCTCTCGGCCGCCGTCGTCGGCATGCTGATGCGCATCCTCTTTTCGACCCAGGGCGCGGTCAACACGATGCTGAACGCGGCCGGCCTCTCCTGGCTGACGCATGCGTGGCTCAGTTCCGTGCCGACCGCGTTCGTCGTGCTCGTCTTCGTCTTCTACTGGCAAACGCTCGGGCAAGGGGTGCTCATCTTTCTTGCCGGGTTGTCGGCGATCCCCGGCGATCTCCTCGAAGCGGCGCTGCTCGACGGCGCGTCGTGGCGGCAACGACTGACGCAGATCATCATTCCCTTGCTCGTGCCGACCATCGCCTATTTCGTCATCTTCAATCTGATCTGGGCCTTCGTCGGGCTGTTCGCGATCGTTTTCACCGTCACCGGCGGCGGCCCGGGCTACGCGACCACGTCGGTCGATCTGCTGATCTACCGCAAGGCGTTCGAATCGGGGCAACTCGGCTACGCGTCCGCCTTGTCGGTGCTCCTCTTCCTCATCGTTCTGGTCATTTCCGCCCTCCAACTTCGGCTGTTCGACCGCCTGACGACCGACTGAGCGGCGAGGAACGACCCTGATGCGGCGCGGCTTCCACCCGATCGTCCAATTGCTGATCGTCGTCGTGCTGTCGTGGTTCGCCGCGGTCGCGCTTTACCCGATCGTCTTCATGGCCTTGACGGCGTTCAAGACTTCGGTCGCCTACATTCAGAATCCGATCGGCCCGCCGGACGGCTTCGGCTACGTCGAAAACTTTCAGGCGATGGTGCTGCGCTTCGACGTGCCGCGGCTGTTCGCCAACACGATCTGGTACATCGTCCTGGCGTCGATCATTTCGCTCACCGTGTCGATTCCGGCGTCGTTCGCCTTCGCCAAGTTGCGCTTTCCGTTCCGCCAGACGCTGCGGTTGGCGATGATCGCGACCTTGATCGTGCCGGCGATCACGCTGCTCGTGCCGGTCTACGTGATGATGGCCAATTGGGGGATCGTCGACAGTTATCTCTCGGTCGTTCTGCTCTGGGCGGCGCTGGCCGTGCCGAACAACGTCTTTTTGCTCGGGGCGTTGATGCGCTCGATTCCGAACGAAGTGCTCGACGCGGCGCAGATCGACGGCGCGAGTTATCTGGAGCGGCTGCTTCGGATCGCCATTCCGCTCAGCCTGCCGGGGATCGTGACGGTGACGATCTTCAACGTCACGACCTGGTGGAACGATCTGCTGATCCCGCTCGTCTTCCTCCAGACCGACGAGCGCAAGACGATCACCGTCGCGGCGGCGACGATCCTCGGCCGCTTCGGCCTCGACACGCCGCTACTGCTGACCGGCCTCCTCTTCGCCTCGCTCCCCCCGATCATCCTCTACATCCTCCTCCAGCGCACGATCCGCCGCGGTCTGGTGATCGGCGCGATCAAATGAGATCATGTATCCATTTTTGTCGGAATATGCTACAATTCGGGCCAGAGGAGTTTGATGACCATGGCCACGGCGACACGCACAATCTCGATCGATCCCGAAAGCGAACTCGGCAAAGCCCTGGCCGAAGCGGATAAAACGCCGGTCGTCCTCGCGCTCGACGGCACCCGGTTTCGCGTCAGCCGCAGCGACGATGATCCATGGGAAAAATACGATCCCGCCAGGGTGCGGGCCGGGCTTCGCAAGATTGCGGGCCTGATCAGCCCCGAGGAAGCGGATCGGTTGAAAGAGATGATCTATCGAGGGCGAGAGGAAGGCACGCGGCCAATTGATCGGCCATGAGGCATCTCGTTGATTCAGACTGGCTGATCGACGCCTCAGGCGGCGTTCCTCGCGCAATACAACTGATCGGGCGGTTGAGTTTCGAAGGGCTCGGCGTGACCATCATCAGCGTCGGCGAAGTCTACGAAGGCGCGTTTGCCCTGCCCGATCCAGCAGTCGCGCTTGCCGCTTACCAGGACTTCTTGAATGACTTCGCGATCATATTGTTGACCGAATCGATCATGATTGTCTTTGGCCGGATTCGCTCCCGCTTGCGGCAACAAGGTCAATTGATCCCCGACATGGACTTGCTGATCGCGGCGACCGCCATCCACCACGATCTGACCCTCGTCACCCGCAATCTGCGACATTTCGAGCGTATTCCCGACCTTCGGCTCTATCACTCGGGTTGAAAGCGCCGAATCGGTGCAGCAACCGACAGACGCGAAGCGCCGGTCCAGTGCTCCGGAGGCGACACGTTCGATCCCTGCCGCACTGTCGAGACATCACGTCGTAACGTCGAAGAGCCGGCCATAGCCCGGAACGGCAATCCGCGTTCCGGCGAGCCGGAGCAGTCGCCACAACAGCGCCTGGTTGGCCGTCACGACGGGAATGCCGAGGTCTTCTTCCAGCGCCTGAATGACGCCGACCGCGCGAAACCCGTTGCCGCCGATGAACGCCGCATCGGCCGACGCCGGAACGTTTGCCCGCGCCCAGGCGTACAACGCGCCGGGGTGAATCGCCTGCTGCGCGCTCGGCAACCCGGCCGGCGCATGGTGGACGACCTCGAACCCCTGACGCTGGAAATAGCCGGCGCCCATCGCGTCGAGTTCAGGCGAAAACCAGGGCGGATGGATCAGCGACAATCGCCGCGCGCCGAGCGCCCGCAACCCGTCGGCCGCCGCGGCGCAGGTGATCGCGACCGGAATGCCGCGCGTGCGTTCGGCGAGGCGCTGGCGCAGGGCTTCGTCGTCGTCGGGGCCGCGAACGTAACTCGATCCGGTGAACGCGACGCCGATGGCGTGCAGCGGCGCGGCAGCGAGCAATTCCGCCGCTTCGTCGATTGCCGGCGGGTCGGCGAAGGCGCGAACCGGATCGAGCGCGATCGTCGGGTCCATCACTCCGCCGGGGCGCATCACGCCGAGGGGCACGCGGGCGGCGTGAACCGAAACGCCGTCCGGCGCCATCGCCTGAAATTCCGATTCGCTGCCGATGGCGGCGTGCGGCAGGAGGAGGCCCAGCCGGGCGCGAAACGCCCATCCGTCTGGCTGCCACATCGCCCCGCCTCCCGCTGGCGCCCGGTTGCCGTGCGAAGGTCCACGCGGCGGCAGTT
>JAICJJ010000073.1 GCA_025928535.1 Thermomicrobiales bacterium | reverse complement strand
GCGAGATGCGCCGCCATCATGCGGGCCGACCCACTCCGTCATGCTGAGCCGCAGCGAAGCATCTCGGTCTGTGCCAACGCGAACGACGAGATCCTTCGCTTCGCTCAGGATGACGAGGCGTCCGGAGGACGAGGCGTCCGGACGACGATCCGTCAGGATGGCGACGTCTCGTCATCGCTCGTTTCTCCCCGACTTCCCGACTCCCCGACTCCCCGACTCGCCGCCGGCAGGCGCACCGTGAAGGCGCTGCCGACGCCGACTTCGCTGGCGACGTCGATCGCGCCGCCATGCTGCTCGACGATCTGGCGGACGCCGGCCAGGCCGATGCCGGCGCCATGAAAGCCGGTCAGGGCGTTGCTGCCGCGCTGGAACGGTTCGAAAATCCGCGCCCGCTCCGCCGCGGGAATGCCGATGCCCGCGTCGCGCACCGTCAACTCCGCCCAGTCGTCGCGTTCGGCGAGGGCAAGTTCGATCGGGCCGCGTTCCGGGCTGTATTTGACGGCATTTTCGAGCAGATTGACCACCACCCGCTCGATCCGCGTCCGATCGGCGTCGATCGCGAGGGATTCGGGCGCCTCGACCCGGATCTCGCCCGGAGCGTAGTCGGGTCGCCGGCCCGCCGCGAGCGAGCGGACGAGATCGGCCAGATCGATCGGCTCGCGCTGCAGTTCGATCGCTTGCCCGGCATGTCCGCGCGAGACATCGAGCAGGTCTTCGATCAGCGCGTTCATTCGCGTGACGTCCGCCTCGATCGCGGCAAGGCCCGCCAGCGCGAACGCGGCGTCGGGCGGGTCCTGGCGCTCGAGGCGGCGCCGCGTCAGTTGGGCGCGCCCCTTGATGCCGGTCAAGGGCGTCCGCAGGTCGTGGGAGACGGCGGAAAGAAAGAGATCGCGCTCCTGGGTTGCCCGTTCGGCGGCGACGCGAGCGCGATCTTGCGCTTCGAGGAGGCGCGCATTTTCGATCGCGACCGAACCGAGATGCCCGAGTTGGCGGACGATCGCTTCGTCGTCCTCCGAAAACGGGGCGCCGTCGCCTTTGCCGGAAAGTTGGAGTTCGCCGATGGCGGCGCCGTCGCGGCCGACGAGGGAAACGGCGAGGACGTCGCCGGCGCTCGGCTCGACGCCGGACATGGCGGCGACCGTGTGCGCCGCGTCGAGATCGTCCGTCATCGTGGCGACGGCGTATTTGGCGCCGGTCAGCGTCCGGGCTTGATCGGCGATCGTTTGCAGGGTTTCCTCGACCGTCTGGGCAGCGTTGACCGCCAGTGACGCATCGGCCAGTCGCTGGAGCAGGGCAGCTCGTTCCCGTTCCCAGGTGGCCAGTTCCTCGACCCGTCGCCGCGCCCGAACCTGATCGGTGACCTCGACGCCATGGAGAAAGACGCCTTCGACGGTTCCATCGCTGCGCTGGACCGGTTGAAAGACGAAATCGAAATAGCCGGAGCGGGGTTGGCCGGCCCGGCGCCAGCGGATCGGATGTTCCCGACCAAGCGCTGGCTCGCCCGTGGCGACGACGCGATCGAAGAGTTCGAACAGCCCCTGGCCTTCGATTTCCGGCAACACCTGCCGCAGCGGCGCCCCGATCGTCTCATCCGGCGAGCGGCCGATCAGATCGAGCAAGACCTCGTTGGCGAGCGTGAACACGTGGTCCGGCCCGCTCAGCAGCGCCATCGCGGCCGGCGATTGCGCCAGCAGCCGGTGCAGATGTCGCCGCTCGTCTTCGGCCGCCTGATGCGCCGCGCGCTCCCGTTCCACCAGGCGCACCCGTTCCATCGCCTGTGCGCATTGCTGGCCAATGGCGAGCAGAAATGTCCGCTCGTCGCTCGGAAACGAGCGCGGGCGCGCGAACCCAAGGACGAGCGCCCCGATCGGCCGCTCCACGGCGGCGAGCGGGATGCCGGCCAACGCCCCGTGCCCGCTGGCGACGAACGCCGGCAACGTCTCCGGCCAGTTCGCCGCCCACGCCTCAGGCGACTCGATCCAGACCGGCCGCCCGGCGCAGGCGACCGCCGCCAGCGGATGGGGCCAATCGGTCGCGCAGGGTTGGGTCTCCTCGTCCAGCATGGTCAGATCGCCGAAGTTGGCGATCGCCTCGAAGGTCCCGGCGTCGTTCAGCAACCCGATCGCGCCGGCCGCCGCCGCGACCTCCGGCGCAACGAGGCGCGCGACGACCTCGATGATCGCCTGCGGCGTCAACGTGGCCAGCAGCGCGCCGGTGATGGCCTGCAGGCGTTCGGCCCGGTGCTCGGCCCGCTTGCGCTCGCTGATGTCGCGGATGATGCTCAACAGCAGCGACTCGCCGTCCCGCTCGAGCGGCGTCGAACTGACTTCGACCGGAAAACCGCTGCCGTCGCCCCGGCGATGGGTCGATTCGAACCGGACGCCGCTCGCCGCGGCGGCCGCCAGTTGACCGGGAATCTCCGATTGCGTCGCCGGGTCGCGCAACGCGCCGATGTCGCGGCCGATCAACGCGTCGCGCGCGATGCCGTAGGCCGCAACGGCCGCCGGATTGGCGTCGACGATGACGCCGTCCGGCCGAACCAGCAGGACGATGTCGCTCGCCTGTTCCCAGAGCGCGTCGTGCCCGCCCGCGACCGATCGGGGCGAAGGCGGCGTGCCGGGAGCCGGAGACGAGCGAAACGTCGCGTTCATGATCGGTGCATTTTAGCGCGTGGGCCGAACTCCGACGGCATGTCGATTGCACACTCGCGGCGGCGATGCCGCCGCTCGGCGAGGAATCGACATGACGGGCATCGACTGGCGTGCGGTCTTCGTGCCCGACACGCCGGCGCTGGAAATCATCGTCCGCGGCAGCGTCATGTACCTGGCGCTGTTCGCGCTGTTGCGCGTCGTCTTGCGCCGGGAAGCGGGATCGATCGGGGTGGCCGATCTGCTGGTGATCGTCCTCATCGCCGATGCGGCGCAAAACGCCATGGCGTCCAATTACACCTCGATCGCCGACGGCATCTTGCTGGTGGCGACGATCATCTTCTGGGCCTATGCGCTGAACTGGCTCGGCTATCACGTTCCGGCGGTGCAGCGTCTCCTCCATCCCCCGCCGCTGCCGCTGGTGCGGAATGGGCAAATGCTCCGGCGAAACATGCGGCAGGAATTGATCACGGAAGACGAATTGATCAGCCAGTTGCGGTTGCAGGGGAGCGAGACGCTCGCCGACGTGGAATTCGCAGCCATGGAAGGCGACGGCCGGATCAGTTTCGTGATGCGGGAGGACAAACGCGGGGGAAATCAGGCGCCGGAGCGTTCGACCTAGCTGCTGGTCGCTGGCGTCGCCCGGGCGATCGGGGTGGCGATTGGCGTCGCGGGCGTGACGATCGGCACGAGGTCGTCGACCAGCCAGCGGTCGTCGGAACGCACGAGGAACGCCTCGAGCGATTGCCGCCGCGGCCGCGCCGTCGGGTCGTCGAGCGTCAGCGTGACGACGACGCGGCCATCGGCCAACTGCCGGCATTGGTCGATGGCGACGATCGCGGCCGCCTGCGTCGCCGGCACGGGCTGGGGCGTGGCGAGCGCGGCGCGCGCGGCCTCCGCCGTCACGCCCGACGGCGGTCCGAACTGACGGGCGAACCGATCGGTGAAGAGGGCGAGCCGGCGGGCGAAGTCGCCGGCGTTGCCGCAGGCGACCACCTCGCGGAGCGTCGTCTCGATCGCGGCCTGCGTCCCGGCATCGACCGGCTGGCCGGTCGGGATTTCCGGCGCCGACGCCAGCGGCGTGGCGGGCACGGGCGTGGCGACCGGCGTCGCGTTCGGGCTGAACCAAAGCGCCAGCGTCGCGTCGATCGGCCGCGGCGCGACGCTGCACGCGGGCAGCGGCTCCGGCGTGACCGCCGCCGGCGTTTGGGCCAACGCCATGGGCGCCTTGCCGGCGACGATCAGCGCCACGCCGGCGAACACCAGCCATCGCATCGGTCGTTCCTCGCTCTCGCCGGCGCCCGGCATCGATCGCGACCCGCCCGTATTGGGCCCATTCCTGGCACGGTGAAAATCGGCCCGCGTCGCGCCCGCGTCACATCTTCGCGGTCACTTCGATTTGATGCAACGGTTCGCGCTCAGGTCGCACCTGAATCGGCGGCAGCAGTCCCATCGGTTGCGGATTCGCGCCCACCGCGCCGACCGGAAATCAAACCCCGGCGCAGGACATGCGCTCCATGATGCAGTCGATTCCCGTTGCCGGCGAGGGCTCGCATCGGCCGTTCGGGACGGCGCGCAAGCGGGGGGAACACGATGGACACGTCGACATCGATCACGTCGTCCACGACGTACGCCTTGACGGCGGTCGCGACGATTCTCTTTCTGGCGCTTTCCTGGCTGTTTGGCGACGGCTTGCTGACCGGCCCGCTCTGGAACGGCGCGAGTTGGATCGATTCGCCGTTGATCACCTATCTCCTGGCGCTCGTCATCGTCGCCGTCGGCGTCGTTCAGGCGAGCCGGCTGCCACGCGGCGGCCTGACGCTCGTCTCTCCGCCGGACATCGCCACGCCGGGTCAGGTCTCCGAGCCGCTGCTCTCGCAACTGCTGTTCGGCAATGTCTTCGTCTCCCTGCTCTGGCTGCCATTGCGCTTCTTCGTCGGGCGCGATTGGTTGAGCGCCGTGCTGCACAAGGTCGGCGTTCCGGCCTGGACCGAGTCGGGCGCCGCGCTGGCCGGCTTCTGGAAGAGCGCGATCACGGTCAACGAACAGGGGCAGGGCCAGATCACGTTCGATTGGTACCGGAATCTCCTGCACTACATGCTCGACAACGGCTGGCAGACCTGGTTCGCCAAGCTGGTCGTTGCGGGCGAAATCCTGATCGGCCTCGGCCTGATCGTCGGCGGGCTGGTTGGACTCGCCGCCTTTTTCGGCACGCTGCTCAACTTCAATTTCGGTCTGGCTGGGTCGGCCAGTTCGAACCCGGTGCTGTTCGGGCTCGGCGTGCTGCTGGTGCTGGCGTGGCGCACCGCTGGCTACTGGGGCCTGGATCGCTGGTTGCTGCCGCTGCTCGGCACGCCTTGGGAACGCGGTTCGGTCTACGGGTCGGCGTATCAGCGGGAGGCTGGCGCGCCTCGCCCGCCGCGCTAACTCGGGGCGAGCATGCCGCCGCTCGCGCGTCTTCACCGCGGTGGTCGTCGTTCCAGCCGATTCAGTCGGCGAAGGCGATATGGTGGTTTAGCAAGGCGGGATCGCCGCCGCGACGGATGAGGCGGTCGCGCTGGGCGTCGGGGAAACGTCGAGCATGGAGACGGCGACGGCGTCCAACTGATCGGCCTACGGCGCCGCTGATGCCGTGGCGCCGTCATCATGCTACGGCGCCCTATCGTCGTGTCGCGCAACTCACCGCCATGCCGAATTTGTCGCGGCGCCCCGTCCTCTATCGGCAAGAATAACGGGATCCTTCGCTGCGGCTGCCGTGAAAAACTCGGTTCTTCATGCCGTGGCGCCGCCGCCCGGCGGCATGACCACTCAGGATGACGGTGGCGGGGCGCGGCATGACGGTGGAGGCGCCTCGGCATGATGGCGAACTCGGTGTGGGATGACGATGGGGAGCGCAGCATGCAGAGGAACCGCGCCAGAGGGTTGCCGGGATCGTTATAATCGCTTATCGTTAGCCCTCGCAACAATCGCGCCCTTCGTATTGCCGGACGTCGCATGCCCGCCGCCAGTTCCCCAACCCATCGCTCGCCGACCAACGCCGACCGCGACGACGTCCTGATCGCGGCCCTCGAGACGGCGCTGCCCCGCTACATGCGGATGCTGCGGCAGACCTTGACGGCGGCGGAAGGGGAAGACCGGCTGACGCTCTCCCAACTGCGCTGCCTGCAATTGATGGCGGAGGCGGACGGGCCGGCCTTGACCACCCGGCTCGCCCGCGCGCTCCTGGTCACTCCGCCGACGATGACGCGCACGATCGATGGGCTGGTCGAGCGGGGGCTGGTCGAGCGGCAACCCGACCCGGGCAACCGGCGCCAGATCGGCCTCGTCCTCACGTCGGCCGGCCGGGCGTTGCTGGCGCGCTACGAGACGATCCTGCACGACCGGCTCCGCGGGTTGCTCCGGCATCTGAATCCCGAGCAAAAAGGGCGGCTGCTGGCGGCGGTTGGCGACCTCGCGGCGATGCTCGACGTCGACGAGCAGGCGACGGAGGCGGGAGCGTGAGCGGGGCGGTCCCGGCGGCGCGGCGGCTTCGACTCGGGGAGGCCGCGCGATGACGACCGCCGGCGGTTCGGCCGTCGCGCCCGCGCCGCGGCCTCCGACGCGCTTTCGGCTGCCGCGGGGCTTCGCCGCCTTTCGTCACCGCAACTACCGGCTCTATTTTTCGGGGCAACTCATCTCCATCACCGGCACCTGGATCCAGACGCTGGCTCAATCGTGGTTGATCCTCTCGCTCACCACGTCGCCGGTCATGCTCGGCTTGGTCAGCGTTTGCCAGTTTGCGCCGGTGCTCTTGCTCGGCCTTGTCGGCGGGGTCGCCGCCGACCGCTTCCCGAAACGATCGGTGCTGGTCGTCACCCAGAGCATTTACGGCCTCGTTTCGGCCACGATCGCCATCCTGATCTGGACGCAGGCGATCCAGCTCTGGCATGTCTTCGCACTCGCGCTCCTGCTCGGTGTGGTCAGCGCCTTCGACATGCCGACGCGGCAGGCGTTCGTCGTCGAGATGGTCGGGCCGGAAGACCTGACCAACGCCATCGCCCTCAATTCGTCCGTCTTCAACGCCGCCCGCATCGTCGGCCCGGCCATCGCCGGCGTTCTCCTCGCCACGGTCGGCACGGCGGCGTGCTTCGCCATCGACGCCGTCAGTTACATCGCCGTCATCGGCGGCATGTTGCTGATGCATCTGACCGATCGGCCCCTTGCGTTGAGCGGCAGCCATCTGGAGCGGTTGCGGGAAGGACTGTCGTTCGTCCGGCGCACGCCGGCGATCTACCTGCCGACGCTGCTGATCGGGCTCGTCGCCGCGTTCGGCATGAATTTCAACGTCTGGGTGCCGTTGCTGGCGAAGCAGGATCTCGGCGTCGGCGCCAGCGGCTTCGGCATTCTCATGTCGTCGCTCGGCGTCGGCTCGCTCACCGGCGCGCTCAGCATCGCCTTCATTGGGCGGTTGCCGGCCTGGCATCTCGTGCTCGGCGCGGCGCTGGCGCTGGGGGCGCTCGAGGTTTTGCTCGGAGCCGGCGTCGGGTTGTTTCCGATCCTCATCCTGATGGCGATTCTGGCCGGACTCGGCTTTTCGATGACGACCACCTCGGCGATGGCCAACACCCGCATTCAGGCGATCGCCCCCGATCCGTTGCGCGGCCGGGTGATGAGCGTCTACACGACGGTGTTCACCGGCACGAGCCCATTCGGAGCGCTTTTCGCGGCCGGCATCGCCAACGGGATCGGCACGCCCGGCTCGCTGGCGATCTGCGGCGCGGCGACGGTCGGCTCCGTCGCCTTGATCGCCGTCCTCGGCCACGTCGCGGGCGTCCCGATCACGCCGCGGCGTCGCCCGCCCGCGCTCGAGCCGGGCGACTGATCAGCCGTTCGCGCCGGCCGGCGTCCGGCGAAACGCCGGGATCGGGCCGCGCTTGTGCGCCGAGGCGCGCTCGCGCCGCGTCGCTTCCGCCCGCAGCGCCGGATCGCCATAGGGCTGGCCCGCTTCGAGCGCGGCCAGGACCGCGTCGAGCGCATCGTAGGTCGCGCCCAATTCTCCTTCGTCGGTCTGGCCCGGCCACAATCCGGCGGACGGCGCCTTGTCGATGATCGCCTGCGGCACGCCGAGGCCCCGCGCCAGGGCGCGCACCTCGCGCTTGTAGAGATCGACGATCGGCAAAAGATCGACCCCGCCGTCGCCGTACTTGGTGAAATAGCCGAGGCGCGCTTCGGTCTTGTTGCCGGTGCCGACCACCAGGCCGTTGCATTGGTTGGCCAGGTAGTAGAGCGTCGTCATCCGCAGCCGCGGCTTGACGTTGGCGAGCGCCATGCGAGCCGCTTGTTCGTTCCCGGCGGCTGGCGCCGGCGCGGGCGGCATCGCGGCAAGGAAGGCGGCGACGACCGGGGTCAGATCGACCCGCACCGGCTCGACGCCGAATGTGGCGGCGACGAGTTCGGCGTCCGCCGCGTCCTGGGGGATCGATTGCGCCGGCATGATGGCCGCGACCACCGACGTTGGACCGGCCGCCCGACAGCAGAGGCCGCAGACGACGGCCGAGTCGATCCCGCCGCTCAGGCCGACGACCAGCCGCTCGGCGCCGGCGTCGCGCATCCGATCGCGCAGCCAGCCGGCGATCGCGTCGGCGAGGTCGTGCGACGCCACGGTGGAATCGTTCATACGCGGCTCCTTGCCGATGGATGAATCGACGCGACTCGCCGCGCATTTTCCCACGCCCGCGTCGGAACCGGGCGTCGGGACCTCGGCGCAATTTGCCGCGGCTTTGCTATCCTCCCGGATCATACGACTCGCTGCGCCGGATCATCCATGAACGGGGGACACGTGCCCGCGGCGGACTGGGAAATCTATCGTGTCGGCGCGCGGCTGAGCGCGATCGACGGTCTGCTCGACAGCCGGACCGCCGGAACCGAAGCGCGATTGCAAGCCGCGCTCAGTTCGGTCGCGATCGCTCGTGGCAATCAGGCGCCGGTTGATCCGGCCGCGGACGACGTGGCGTTCGTCGGTCGGTTGCTGCTCGGCCTGCTTTGTCGCGGCTGGCCGACACTCGCCTCGCCAATGGTCGAGCGGGCGCTGCTTGGCGCGATCGACCCGACGTGTGGCCTCGCCTGCGATCCCGCCGGCTCGGCCGTCGCGATCGGCTGGCGCCTGCGGGCTGTCGATCCGAATCACGGCCCGGCGTGGGCGCAGACGTTGCTCGACGGGTTGCTGCGCGGCGACCCCCGGCTCGAAATCGATGGCGGCGTCATCGCGGACCTGACCGACAGCGGGTCGGTGTCGGCTTTTTTCGTCAGCCAATTGGCGCCGCTGCTCGGACAGGCGATCGGTTGGGTCGAGCCGCAGCGGCCGATGGCGACGATGGCGCGGGACGATGTGCCGGGTGCAAACAAGATTGGCTCCGGCCGCGTCGATTTCGCGTTGGAGTTGCCGGGACAGGATGACGAGCATCCGATCCGGCTCGTGATCGAATACGACGGGCCGCATCACTGGCATCAACCGCAGGTGACGATCGATCGCAACCGTAATCGGCTGCTCGAGTTGCACGGCTGGCAAACGTGGCGCGTCCGCACGTGGAACGAGCAACGCGATCTCGTCGCCCTCGAAGCCTGGATCCGGCAGCACGTCGAAGCCAATCCGCTCCCGTTCCAGAATATCGACACGTCGCGCGATCCGGGCGACGACCCGGCGCTG
>JAICJJ010000438.1 GCA_025928535.1 Thermomicrobiales bacterium | reverse complement strand
GGACCGTCGATTCTCTCGGCCGACTTTCTGCGGCTGGGCGAGCAGATCGCCGCCGCGCAAGCCGCCGGCGCCGATTACATCCATGTCGACGTGATGGACGGCCGCTTCGTGCCGAACATCTCGGTCGGCTTGCCGATCGTCGAAGCGGCCCGCGCCGCCACGACCCTGCCGCTCGACGTCCATCTGATGATCGTCGAGCCCGATCTCTGGATCGAGCCGTTCGCCCGCGCCGGCGCCGACACGATCACCGTCCATGAAGAAGCGACGCACCATCTGCACCGCCTCGTCCGGGCGATCGAAGAAGCGGGCGCGACGCCGAGCGTCACCCTCAACCCCGGCACGCCGCTGGTGATGCTGGAAGAGGTCATCCCGATCGTACGGCAGGTGCTGATCATGTGCGTCAGCCCCGGCTTTGGCGGGCAGACGCTGATTCCGTCGTCGATCGACCGCGTCCGCCGCATGCGGGCGACGCTCGACGCGCGCAATCCCGGCTGCGCGTTGCAGGTCGACGGCGGGATCAAGGCGAGCAATGTCGGCCGGCTGATCGAAGCCGGCGCCGATTCGATCGTCGCCGGTTCGGCGATCTTTCAGCACGATCGCCCCGTCGCCGAGACGATGGCGGAATTGCGGGCGGCGGCGACCGCGGCGGCGGCGCGGCGAACGGAGGGAAACGGATGAACTGGGCGCCGATCAAGTTGACCTATCACGTCCGGACCTATGCCTTCGGCGAGCGGCTGATCCCGGACCGACTCGGCAAGGCCGACGCGCCGGAGGGCGTCGTCGCCGAAACCTGGGAGGTGAGCGACTTCCGCGACGCCCCGGCGACCATCACCGAAGGACCGTTCGCCGGCCGCACATTGCACGATCTGGTCGAAGCGCATCCGGACGAACTGGTCGGCGAAGGATGGCGCGGCCCGCACTTCCCGCTGCTCGACAAGTTTCTCGACGCGTCGCACATGCTGCCGGTCCATCTCCATGCCGACGACGAAACCGCGCGCGCCGTCTACGGCGAGCCGCACGGCAAGACCGAAGCGTGGCACATCCTCTGGTGCGCGCCCGACGCCACGATCCTGACCGGCATCCGCCCCGGCCTCGGCCGCGAAGCGCTGACCGACCTCTTCAAGCGGCAGGATTACGACGCGGCGATGTTCCGCCATCCGCTCCGCCCGGGCGACACCGTCTACGTGCCGGGCGGCATCCTCCATGCCTTCGGCCCCGACACGCTCATCTTCGAGGTGCAGCAGACGTCCGACCTCGGCAACACGGTGATGCCGACCGATCTTTACGGCAATCAACTGGCGGAAGAAGTCTGGGACGCGAACATCGCGGCGACGCTGGCCGAATTGAAAACCCACACCGTGCCGGCGCCGAATCCGGGACTGGAACGACCCGGCCCGGAGCCGGCAAACCGGTATGTCGTCGGCGGGGCCGGGCCATACTTCGCGATCGAACGCTGGAGCCTCGCCGCGCCGCATGTCGAGCCGGCGCATCCCTGGCGCTGCATCACCGTCTCGAACGTCGGCGATCCGGTCGCGATCCGTTGGAGCGGCGGCGAAACGAGCCTCGGCCGCGCCGAATCGTGCATCTTGCCGGCGGCCATCGGCGAGGTGACGATCGACCCGCAAGGAGGCTCGGGCGATCTCGTCGTCTGCTACCTGCCCGATCTGGAGCGCGACATCGTCGCGCCGTTGCGCGCCGCCGGCCATTCGGACGACGCGATTCGGGCGCTGGGCGAGGTTCCGGCGTAGCGTCCTGGCACCGTCAGTGCACGATCCCGCCCGTCAACCTGCCGACGAGCCAGGTGATCGCCATGGTCAGAATGCCCACGGCGACGTTCCGGATGATGGCGGCTCGCGGCGGGGCATGGCCCAACCGCGCGCTGACAAAGCCGGTGAGGATCAGGCCAACGATGACCGCCGCGACGCAGAGGGCGACGCGAGCATTCGCGACCGGCGCCAGGATCGCCGCCAGGGGCAGCAATCCCCCGACCGCAAACGACACGAACGACGCGCCGGCCGCCTGCCAGGGATTGGTCAGTCCTTCCGGATCGATGTGGAGTTCGGCTTCGGCGTGCGCGCGCAAGGCATCGCCCGCCATCAGTTCTTGCGCGACCTGCCGGGCGAGCGGCTCGGAGAGCCCCCGTGCCTGATAGAGGCCGGCCAGTTCGGCGGCCTCCGCCTCCGGCATGGTCGCGAGTTCCTGCCGCTCCCGGGCGACGGCGGCCGCCTCCGTGTCGCGTTGGGTGCTGACCGAGACATACTCTCCGCCAGCCATGGACAAGGCGCCGGCGACGAGGCCGGCAATGCCGGCGGTGAAGATCGCCGAGACGGCCGCCGTCGCGCCGGCGACGCCGACGACGATGCCGGCGGTCGAGACGAGGCCGTCGTTGGCTCCGAGCACCCCGGCGCGCAGCCAGTTCAGCCGACCGCCGAGATCGGCTTCGTGCAACTCACCCCGATGCCGCGTCCCGAATGGCAGCGTTTTGCTCACCCGCGCCTCCGCTCATTGCTCCCGCGCCGTCGGCGCAGGTCCGCGGCGGCCGCATCACTCCTGCCTGACCAGATTCGCGTCGCTGATCCAGAGGCAGCGCGAGCCGCGCAGATCGATCACGAACCGGCCGCCGGCGTCGACGGCGCGGATGTGAATGGCCTCGCAGCGGGGGCAGCGGAGGATCATTCCCATCGGCGCGCCGTAGGCGAGCAGCGCGCCCACCGCGACGACCGCGCCGCAGCCGGCGCACGCGCTTTCGGTCATGGTCGGGTCGCCGCGGAAGAATTCGCTCAACAAGCCGGCGGCGGCGTTGCCGTCCAGATGCAGATCGCGCTCGTCCATCGCCATCGCTATCCTCCCGTCGGGCCGAACCGCTCGGTCTTGGCGCGATGCGCCGCGAAACCGAGCGTGAGCAGATCGGTCGCAACGTTTTCGACCAGCCGGGTCGGCCCACAAACGTAGGCGAGCGATTCCGACTCCGGCACGCCGATCGTTTCCGCCAGCATGTCGACGTCGATCCGCCGCCGGTAGCCGGTCCAGCCGTCCGGTTGGGCGCGCGTCAAGGTGTGGACGACGCGCAACGTCGGATCGGCCGCGACGAGCCGATCCAGTTCGGCGCGGTAGATGATCTCGTCGAACGAGCGGGACGAGTAGAGCAGCGTCGTCGGAATGCGGCTGCCGACCGCCGCCCGATGCCGAATCATCGCCATCAACGGCGCGAT
>JAICJJ010000632.1 GCA_025928535.1 Thermomicrobiales bacterium | reverse complement strand
CGCTCGGGCCGAAGCGCAGGTCGAGGTCGGGGCCGTCGGTCGTCAGCGCCGCGATCGTCTCGCCGTCGGGCGCCCAGGCGAACGACCAGACCTGCCGGTCGGCGGTCGTCAGACAGCGCGCCTTGCCAGTGGCGACGTCGACCAGCCAGAGCCGGGTCCACTTCGGCGATTCGTCGGCGACGATGCGGTCGTCCCGCTCCTCTTTTCGCCGCTTTTCGTCAGCCGTTTCCGGATCGGCGCAGAGCAGGGCGATGGCGGAACCGTCAGGCGACCACTCCGGCGACGACAGTTTGCCTTCGAACACGCCAAGTCGTTGCGCTTCGCCACCTTCGAGGTCGATCAGATAGAGCGCACGGTCGAACGGCTCGTCATGATCCTTTTCCAGATTTGCCGTCCGCGCCGCGCGGTCGGAGAGAAAGGCGATCCGGCGTCCGTCGGGCGACGGCCGGGGCGCCTGATCGTGGGCGGCGCCTTGCGTCAATCGGCGCGGTTCCGCGCCTTGGCGGGCGATCCAGATGGCCTGCACCGGATGTTTGCCCGGCATCCCTTCCGGCGCCGCTTCGAACACCACCGCCCGGCCATCGGGCATGATGCGGGGCGCGCTCGGCACGATCCGATCCGCCAGTTCCTCCGGTTGCAATGGCCCGCGCTCGCCGGCGTTCGCTCGCTTGTCCACGTCATTCCTTTCCATGTCTCGCCGCACGCTGCCGGGAGTCTAGGGTCCGTGCCCGAGGCTCGCAATCCATCGATCGTGCAACGAGTCCAGGACGGCGGCCGATGGGAACGGCTACCCTTTCCGGCCGAGACGCAAAGCGCCAGCGACGGAGCGACCGAACAGATGAAACCGCGCACCCTGTCCGACGACATCTATCTCCTCGCCGGGCTCCTCGGCGAAACGCTGCGCGCGCAAGCGGGCGAAGACGCTTTCGATCGCGAAGAGCGGGCGCGGGCGCTGGCCAAGTCGTTTCGGGCGGGCGAGCCAGGGGCCGGTCCGGCGCTGACTGACCTTGTCGACGGTCTCGATCCAGGCGACGCCGATTCGCTCGTTCGCGCGTTCACCCTCTATTTTCAGTTGATCAATCTTGCGGAAGACAGCGAACGCATCCGGCGGATTCGTCGGCGCGAGGCGAGCGAACCGGGCTGGCGGCGTGGCTCCCTCGGCGATGCGGTCGCGTTGATGTCCACTGCCGGCCTCGACGCGGCCGGCATGCGAGCCGTGCTGGAACGGGCGGCCATTCGGCCGGTGCTGACCGCGCACCCGACCGAAGCACGCCGCCGCACGATCATCGCCAAACTGGCGCGCGTCTTCGCGATCTTGCGCGATCTCGACGAACGAACGCCCTTGCCGGGCGAAACCGCCGACGCTCGGCGACGCCTCGCCGGGACGATCGCCGAACTCTGGACGTCGGACGAAATTCGCGCCATCACGCCGACCGTGCTCGACGAGGTCCGGGCATATCTCGTTTATGTCACATCGACCCTCGTCCACGTCGTGCCGCAGATTTACCGCGATCTGGAAGCGGCCATCGCGGCCGTCTACCCGGGCGAATCCATCGTCGTGCCGCCGTTGCTCACCTTCGGCACATGGGTCGGCGGCGATCGCGACGGCAATCCCAACGTCACCCCGGAGGTGACGGCG
>JAICJJ010000440.1 GCA_025928535.1 Thermomicrobiales bacterium | reverse complement strand
TGAGCGATGACGTCGCGGCCTTCGAGCAGCAGCGGGATCACCTTGACCTGAATCGGCGTCGGTTCTTCGTAGCCGACGTCTTTCAGCGACTTGAGGAGCGGCCCGCTCAGCCCGAGGTCTTCGAAGGTGGGCGCCTGCTCCCCGTCTTCCGCCGGCGCCGTCGCCACCGCCGTCGCCGTCGATCGGTCATGGTGTGCCTCAGGCGGCGCGCCCGCGTCGTGGGTTTGGTCGGCGCCGTCTGCCCCAGGCGCGTTGGACTGTCGATCGGCGTCGTCGGTCATGGTGTGCTCCCTGCTCGGTTGGCCGGCCGCTGGTCGTCGCGGCCGGGACGGTTCGTCTGCCCGCAACGCTACACCATCTGCACCCCGCATGCCGGGACGCTTCGCGCGGCCCACGATGGATCAGACCGCGGCGTTGCGCCGATCGCGCCAGTCGATCAGTTGTTGCAGTTGATCGAGATTCCAGTCCGGTCCCGACGTGCCGATGATCAGATGAGTGATCCCCTGCGCGAGGTAGTCGTCGGCCCGGTCGATGTGGTCTTGCGTGCGAACCAGGATCGACCGTTCGATCGCCGCCGGATCGCGGCCGATCTTCGCGCACCAGTCGTCCAGAACGCGGCTCAACCGGCCGGCTTCTTCGGGGTCGCCGAAGCCGTTCCAGATGTCGGCGTATTGGGCGACGAGGCGCAACGTCACCTTTTCTCCGGAGCCGCCGATCATCAAGGGAATGTGGCCGTTGACCGGGCCGGGGTTGAGGTTGGCGAGCCGGTCTTCGATCACCGGCAGCGCCGCCGCCAGATCGTGGAGCCGTTCCAATGCGGTCTTGAAGTCGTAGCCATATTCGGCGTAGTCGCGTTCGACCCAGCCGCTGCCGATGCCGAGGATCAACCGGCCATTCGAGATGTGGTCGACGGTGCGCGCCATGTCGGCCAGCAGATTCGGATTCCGAAACGAATTGCACGCCACGAGCGGGCCGAACGCGATCCGTTCGGTCGCCTCGCCCATCGCCGCCAGCAGGCTCCAGCATTCGTAGTGGAGCCCGTCGGGATCGCCCGTGAGCGGAAAGAAATGGTCCCAGGTCCAGAGGGTGTCTGCCCCCATCGCTTCGACGTCGCGCCAGCGTTGCCGCATCGTCGCGTAGGTTCCATGCTGCGGCCGGATCGAAATGCCGACCCGAACCGGTTTTGCCGCCATGCCGTCCGCTCCCGATCGCTGCTGGTTGGCCGTCATGTCCGCGTCGCCGCGGTTTGCGTCGCCTGCCGCATCGCCTGGAGCAGCCGCTCCGGCGGCTGCGCGCCGGAGACCGCCACTCGCCCGTCGATGACGAAGAATGGCACGCCCTGGATGCCGAAGCGACGCGCCGCGTCGGCCGCGGTCCGCGCCTCGGCCAGCAGGTCGTCGCGCGCCAGCGCCGCGGCCGTCTCCGCCCGGTCCAGGCCGACCTCGGCGGCGAGGTCGGCCAGCGTCGCCGCGTCGCCGATGTCGCGCCCTTCTTCGAAATAGGCGTGCTGGATCCGATCGAGCAACGCCGACTGCACGTCGGCGGGCGCGAGCGCGAGGAGCGCGTGCGAGCGCAGCGTGTTCGGAGAGCGCTCGACCCGGTCGAAGTGAAAATCGAGCCCTGCCGCCGCGCCGATCGCCGCGACCCGGTCGAACATCGGCCAGGGGGCGTCGATGCCTTTGCGCTCCCGGAAATAAGGGAGAAACGGCTCGCCCTCGTCGGGCAAATCAGGATCGAGCAGAAACGGGCGATAGCGGACCTCGACCGGCTCGCCGTCCCAGGCCGAGATGGCGCGCTCCAGATTGCGCTTGCCGATCCGGCACCAGGGACAAACCGTGTCGAGATAGAGATCGATCTGCATGACGACGACTCCGAACGAGCGACAAGCGACGAGCACAACGCGAACGATTATCCCGCCGCGATCTCGTCCAATGCGACGGACCGTCCCTCGGTGGCCGAACGATAGGCGGCGGCGACCGTCCGCAGCGTGCCGAGGTTGTCCGCGCCCGAAGTCAACGGTTCGCCGCCCATCTGGATCGAGCGCATCAGCGACGCCATCGGTCCGACGAAGGCGTCGGGAATCCAGCGCGTCGCGAGGTCGGCCGCATGCCAGCGGAGCGGTTCGGCCTTCGGCTGGAATTCGAGCGTGTCGACCCGCCCGGTCGGGTAATCGTAGAGCAATCCGATCGTGCCACGAACGATCCCGTCCGTGCCGAGCCAGCGGAAGCGGGCGTAGGCGTCGTCGCTCCAGTTGTGGTGATTGACGTCGACGACGACGCGGAGATCGCCCGGGTATTCGAGCAACGTCAGGGTCCGCGTTTCCCCGGTTTCCGGCTGACCCGGCCAGCGGGCGTGAAACGCGGCGACCCGCGACGGATCGCCGAAGAGAGCGCGCACGCTGTCGAGGTAGTGGATCGAGTGGTACATCACCTCGAGCCGATCCGATTCGGCCATCCAAGGCCACATGTGCCACGGCGTCCGGATGCTGACCTCGATCCGCGCGTCGGCGACCTCCCCGAGCGCGCCTTGCTCCAGCAATTGCTTCGAGACGCGGATGCCGGCGTCCCACCGCATCTGCTGGTTGACCGCCAGTTTCACCCCGGCCGCCCGAGCCGCGTCGACCAGCGCGACGGCCTTGGCGTAGTCGTCCGACAACGGTTTCTGGCAGAGGAGATGTTTCCCCGCCGCGACGGCGCATTGGGCGACCGTGAACTGATCCCAAGGGGAAATTGCGATGTCGACGATCTGGATCGCCTCGTCCGCCAGAAGTTCGTCAAGGCTGGCGACGACGCGCGAAATGTCATGGTCGCGCGCCGTCCGCTC
Organism: Thermomicrobiales bacterium; assembly: GCA_025928535.1. Taxonomy (GTDB): domain Bacteria; phylum Chloroflexota; class Chloroflexia; order Thermomicrobiales; family UBA6265; genus JAICJJ01. The sequence goes on along the minus strand of JAICJJ010000440.1, from coordinate 369 downwards.
GGCCGCGGCCGGGTTGCGGTCGTAACAGGCCAGCACGCGAAACCCCGCCGCCCGATAGGCCGGCAGATGCGCGTAATTGACGATCCCGCCGCAGCCGACGACGCCGATGCCGTAGTCGATCTTCGGCGGCAGGTCGATCCGGTCGCTGATGTCGTAGCCGGCGAGGTTCATTGTCGTTGGGTTCCCCTGATGACGAAGTCGGGGAGTCGGGAAGTCGGGGAGTCGGGGAGTGACGAGTCGAGAAGGCGACGAGTCGAGGCGCCGAGCGGAGGAGCGCCGGCGCGCATCGTCATGCCGAGCCTGTCGAGGCATCTCGTTTTCTGTACCCATGAACGACGAGATCCTTCGACTGCGCTCAGGATGACGAAG
>JAICJJ010000553.1 GCA_025928535.1 Thermomicrobiales bacterium | reverse complement strand
GGATCGCACGACACGCTGTTCAGTTTGGCGCTGGACAAGGCGACCACCTTCGCCTTTGACCCGGACGGCAATCTCCTCCTCAGCGGCGCCGGCGGCTCGCTGCGGCTGCGGCCGGCGCTGACCGGCGTCCGCTGGGAATGGCAAGCGTTCGAGGGAAGCGACGGCGCGATCGTCCGGCCGGACCATCCCGAAAACTATGCAGTCGAATTTCTGTCGGACGGCAAACTCGCGATCCAGGCCGACTGCAATCGCGCCGTCGGAACCTTCACAGTCGACGGCCCGGCCATCGATCTGAACGTCGGCGGCGTCACGAAGATGCTCTGCCCCGAAGGATCGCTGATGGATCGGTTTCTGCGCGATCTCGATAATGCCAATTCGCATGTGTTTCGGGCCGGCCATCTCTTCCTGGCGGCGCCGTTCGACAGCGGCGTGCTCGAATTCGCGCCGTCGCCGCTCGCGCCCGCCGAAGCGACGCCCGACGCCGGATGAGCGGACGGCTTCGACCGCGGCGCGTCGCGCGGGAAGGCGACGCGGTCCGTGCCTGACCGCAACGACTGTCTGATCGTTTTGCTCGTCGGACGGCGGAGACGACCGTGGACATAGGCTGGTTTCTGGTCGTCATCCCGCTCGGGATCGACATCTTCGCGGCCGGGCTGGTGTTCGGGTTGTCAGGCATGCCGCGGGAGCGTTGGCTGATGACATCGCTCGCGTTCGCGGCGATCGGCGGCGCGCTGTTCGGCCTCGGCGCGGTCCTGGGGCAGGCGTTCAGCGGAACCCTCGGCGCCGTCGCCGCCTATGCCGCCGGCATCGTCCTGCTGGCGCTCGGCGTCAAGGCGCTCCGGCATGGGATCGCGGAAGGGCGCGCCGGCGACCGGCCGCCGCCTGCGCTCGAACAAGGCACGGTGCTGACGACCGGCGTTGTGGTCGCGATCGATAAATTCGCGGTCGGCTTGTCGTTCGCGATCTTCTCGGCGCCGATCGGTCCGCTCGTCGTCTTCGTCGTCATCCAGAGTTTCTTGCTGACGCTGCTCGGACTGGCGCTTGGCCGGCGGCTGGGCGGCCGGGTGGAAGGCGCGGCCGAAATCATCGGCGGTCTCGTCTTCGCCGGGCTCGGCCTGCTGGTGCTCTACAAGACTGCGACTGGCTGATCGACGCCGCGCCATCGTGACTGTGCGTGGGGAGATCGACTGGCGCGCGGTCGGTTCAGCCTTTCTCGGCGCCGATGGTCAAGCCGGCGATGAAATAGCGCTGCAGCGCGAAATAGACGATCAGCGTCGGCAGCGCGACATAGACCGACGCAGCCGCGATCAGGTTGTCGTTCGTGAAGAACTGTCCGCTCAGATTCGCCAGCGCCGACGTGATCGGCCGGTCCGCCCCTTGTTGCTCGAGGACCACCGCCCAGAAGAAGTCGTTGTAGATCCAGGTGAACTCCAGCGTCGCCAGCGCCGCGAGCGCCGGGAGGGTGAGCGGCAGGATGATTCCCCAATATTGTTGCCAGACGCTCGCGCCGTCGATTTTCGCGGCGTCGTTCAACGACTTCGGGAGGAGTTTCATGTAGTTGCTCAGGACGAACGTGCAGAAACCGCTCTGGAACGCGACGTGGATCAGGATCAATCCCCAGAAACTCCCGTTCAATTTGCCAGAATCCGAGAGAAAGGTCGGGAGCGGAACGCGGTTGTAGAACTGGAAGAGCGGTTGAATGATGATTTGTTGCGGCAACAAGTTGCCGGCAGTGAAAATGGACAACAGGAGTACGTTGAACCGCCAGGAATACCGGCTGCAGACAAAGGCGACCATGCTCGAGAAAAAGAGCGTCAGCACGAGCGAAGGAAAAAGGATGAGCGCCGTGTTCAGGTACTTGTGCGGGATGTCGCCCTGCTGCCAGGCGTTCCAGTAGTTGTCGAGCGTCAGCGTCTGCGGCCAGGAAAAGACGCCTGATCGCACGGTCTCGGCAAACGGGCGAAACGACGCGAAGAACGCGCCGACGATTGGAACGAGCCAGACCAGCGCCGTGAGGGTGATGAACGCGTAGAGCAGGATGCGGGTCGGCCCCAGGCGAACCCGCCGGGCGCCGGCCATCGCGACGGCGCTCATGCGTCGGCTCCTTCCTGCGTGTTCCGGAAGTGGTTGACGACGTACCAGACCACGAAGCCGAAGCAGAGGATGAACAGGATCGTCGCGTAGGCGGAGCCGCGGCCGACGTTGCCGCCTCCTTCCCCGAGCAGATTGTTCGTCGTCAGGATCGACATCACCTCGGTCTTACGTGGCGTGTGCAGCACGTAAATGATGTCGAAGGCGCGGAGCGCCTCGATCACCGTGATCACCACGATCACGACATTGATCG
>JAICJJ010000109.1 GCA_025928535.1 Thermomicrobiales bacterium | reverse complement strand
GATGGCCACTGCTCCTATCTGCTCGAAGGCCGGAACCGCCGCTATCTTTTCGCGGGCGACGCCGTCTTCAACGGCGGCCGCGTCGTTCTGCAAAACATCCACGATTGCTCGATCCAGAAATCGGCCGACAGCATCTTCAAGCTCGAGCGTCTGACGTTCGACGCGCTGCTGCCGGGCCATGCGCAGGTCGCGCTGAACGACGGCATGCGGCATGTGACAGTGGCCGCCAACGCCTGCCGCAACCTCTTCGTGCCGAAGAATCTGGTCTAGGCGGCTCGCGATGCGCCTGCCCCGCCCGCTCGCCGGGATCGCTGGCAGCGATCACGAAGACGGCTGGCTCTGGACGCGGGTCGGCGGTTGGCTCGACCGTCGGCGCCTGTCGCCGCTGCACGAATCGACCGTCGACGGCCTGCGCTTCACCTACGGCAATCGGGCCGAATTCAAGCGGATCTACGCCGACATCTTCCAGCATGACGAATACGCCTTTTCGCCCGCGACGGACACGCCGCGCATCCTCGATTGCGGCTCCCACATCGGCCTCAGTGTGCTCTATCTGAAACGGCGGTTCCCCCGGGCGCGGGTCGTCGCGTTCGAGCCGAATCCGGACGCGTTCGCGCTGCTGGAGCGAAACGTCGCGCAAAACGCGCTGGCCGACGTCGAACTCGTCAACGCCGCGCTCGCCCCAGCGGCCGGCGCCATTCCGTTCGAGATTCACCGACGCGGCGTGCGCGGCCACACCTGGGGCGGCTCCGGCGCGCCGAACCCCTGGATCGGTTGGGGCAACTACCTTCAGGTGACCGTCCCGGCGGCGCGCCTCTCGTCGTGGCTCGACGAACCGGTCGCTCTGCTGAAGATGGACATCGAAGGGATGGAGACGGTCGTCCTGGCCGAAGCGGAGCCGCGCCTCGGCGCCGTGGCGCATGTCATCCTGGAATATCACGGCTCCCGGATGAATCCCGACAACGAACTCGACCGCCTGCTCGGCATCCTCGACCGCGCCGGGTTTGCCGTTCGCATCAAGCAGGGGCCGCGCTGGGTCGAGCCGGCGACGATCGAGCGCGCCGATCCCTTCTGGCTGACGATCTACGCCGACCGCGACCGTGAATAACGTTGCCCCGAATCTCGCCATGCATGCCGGCGTCGCCCGGCGCTAAAGACGCCGGGCTGGTCCAATAACCCGGCTGAAGCCGGCTGAACGAATGGTTCAAATGATCCTGATAAACTCTCGATAAACGCCGATTGGCTGCAAGGTTCCAAATCATCCTCAATTGGCCGATAAATAGCCGGCTTCAGCCGGGTTATGGGTCTAGCCCGGCGTCTTTAGCGCCGGGCGACGTGGACGCGCGAGCGACCCGTTGACAAACCCGATTCACCCCTTGATCGCCCCCGCCGTCAGCCCGGCGAGAATCTTCCGCTGGAAGATCAGGACGAGCACGATCAGCGGCAGCGTCACCAGGACGGCGGCCGCCATCTTGTTGCCGTAGGCGAGTTCGAATTGCGACCGGCCGGCGAACTGTGAAATCGCGACCTGGACGGTGCGCGCGCTGTAGTCATTGGTGAAGGTCAGCGCAAAGAGAAATTCGTTCCAGGCGGCGATGAACGCGAGCAAGCCGGTCGTGACCAGCCCCGGCAAGGCCAACGGCAGCAAAATCTGCCAGAAGACGCGGAACGGGCCGGCGCCATCGACCAGCGCCGCTTCTTCCAGTTCGCCCGGCATCGACTTGAAAAAATTGGTCAGCACCCAGACCGTGAAGGGGAGGGTGAAGGTGAGATAGGTGATGACCAGAGCGGTCTTGGTGTTGTAGAGGTTGGGCGTCGGGAGTAGCCAGTCGCCGCGAATCATAAGGAAGAGCGAGCCGAGAATGGCGACCGACGGAAACATGGTCATCGACAGGATGACGTAGAGGCCGATCGTCCGGCCGCGAAACTTGAACCGCCCCAGCGCGTAGGCGGCAAAGGCGCCGATCAGCAGCGAAAGGGCCACTGTCGCGACCGAAACGACCGTCGAGTTCCAGAGCGCCTGCAGGAAATCGTTGTTCCGCAAGACGTACTCGTAGTGGCTCCAGTCGATCTTTTCAGGCCAGTAACTGGCCGGCGTGTTGAACAACTGACTGTCGGGCGTGATCGAGGAGACGATCGCCCAGTAGAACGGAAAGAGCGTGTAGATCACGATGACGACGAGCACCAGCCAGAAGAGGATGCGGCCGAAGACGTGGCCGGCCGAACTTCGCTGCACGGCGACGTATTCGCCGGCCCGCTCCTGCGCGCGCGGCTGCGCTGGAACCGCGATCGGCGCCGAGGTGGTTGCTTTCTGCGCCATGGCTCAGGCCTCCTCCACCCGGACCAGCCGCGTGTAGAGCACGACCAGCACGAGAATGATCAGGAAGATGATGACCGCGGCGGCGGAGCCGGCCCCAAGCCGTTGCAGGTCGATCAATTTCTGCCGGGTGTAGACCGCGACCGTCATCGTCTCCGGCGCGTAGGTCTTCATGACGAAGATGACGTCGAAGACGCGGAATGCGTCGAGCGTGCGGAAGATGAGCGCCACCAGCAACGCCGGCCGCACCAGCGGCAGCGTGATCTGCCAGAACTGCTGCCATTTGTTCGCGCCGTCGACCGTCGACGCTTCGTACACGTCGCCAGGGATCAACTGGAGTCCGGCAAGGAGGAGCAACGCCATGAACGGCGTCGTTTTCCAGACGTCGACGGCGATGATCGCCGGCAACGCGGTCGCGGGATTGGCCATCCAGGCCACTTTCGCCGGCAGGATGTGCAAGCGGTAGACGAGCAAGTCGTTCACGACGCCGAACACATCCTGATACATCCATTGCCACATCGTCGCCGAGACGACGGTTGGAATCGCCCAGGGCACGAGCATCGACGCCCGGACGATGCCGCGCCCTTTGAAGTTCGAGTTGATGACGAGTGCGATCCCCATCCCGAGCACGGTCTCGAACCCCACCGAAAAGACGGTGAAGACGATCGTGTGCCAGATCGACGAATTCCAGAGGCTGTCGCTGAAGAGATCCTGATAGTTTTGCAGCCCGACGAAACGGACTTCCCGCAGGCTGCCGAGCCGCTTGTTGGTCAGGCTGAGATAGAAGGTGTTGATCAGGGGATAAACGGCGACGACGAGAACGACCAGCAGACTGGGGAAGATCAGGAGCCACGCGAAACGTTCCCGCGCCCGTCCGACGGCGGTTTCCGGCGGCGACCAGGGGCGCCGGGGGCGCGAAACGGGCGTCGGGAGCGGCGCAACCTCGATGCCGGCTTCCATGGCGGCTCTCCGGTTACGACAGCCGGGCCGGACGATTCCCGGCCCGGCTGTCCAATGCGATCGCGATCTCGCCTAGAGGTCCTGGAGGATCTTTTCGATATCCGATTGCAGCGAACCGACGGTCGAGGCGGAGTCGCCCTGGCCCGTCAGGATCTTGTTGACGGCCGTGAAATAGGCGGTCGAGACATCGTTGTAGAGGTCCTTGGTGACGGTCGATGGCCGGGCCACCGCGCCGCCGAGGAAGACGGGTTTCAGCCGGGCGTAATACGGATTGGCCGCCAGCACGTCCTTGTCGTCGTAGATGTCCGGAATCGTCGGCAGGCGGCTTTGCTCGATCGCGAACGATTTCTGGACTTCCGGCGAGCAGAGGAACTTGCAGAACTCCGCCGCCGCGTCGGTGTTCTTGGAGTATTTCGACGTCATCATCTGCCAGCCGCCGAGGCAGTCGGCGTTGGTCGCGTCGGCGCCGTCGCCCTTCGGCACGAGGGTGATGTCGAACTTGTCCTTGATCTTGGAATCGGCCGCTTGCCCGTTGGCATAGGCGTACGGCCAGTTCCGCATGAAGGCGGAGTTGCCGGCCTGCCAGACGCCGCGCGCGTCTTCTTCCTTGTAGGTGGTGACGCCGGCCGGGGAGATGCCGCCGACCCAGCCCTTGGCGCGCTCGAAGGCCGCGATCGCCTGCGGATTGTTGACGGTGACTTTGGCGTCCTTGTCGACTATCGTGCCGCCGCCGTTCGACACCTGCCATTCGAGCGCGTCGCAGGTCAGCCCTTCATACGCCGCGCCTTGCCAGACGAATCCCTGGAAGTCGGGATTCGACGACCGCTCGCCGTCGATGATCTTCTTGGCGAGGGTTTCGAGATCGGCCCAGGTCGCGGGCGGCTCGCTCGCGCCGTATTTGTCGAGCAGATCCTTGCGGTAATACATCACGCCAGCGTCGGTGTACCACGGGATGCCGACGAGGGCGCCGTCGACCGTGTTGTTGTCGACGATCCGCTCGAAGAAACTCGCGCCGATCGACTTCATCGCCGGCCCGAGATCGAACGCGTGCTGGGCGATGATGCCAGGCCAGATGACGTCGATCATCATCGCGTCGACATCGCTGGCTTGGGCGCCGAAGAGTTGTTGGTATTGCGCCAGCCGCTCGGTCGACGATTCGGGCCCGGATGTGCGCTTGACCTGGATGCCGGTCGTGTCGCTGAAGAGTTTGACCGCCGCTTCTTCCCACGGCACCACCGGGCCGTCGGCGCCGAGAATGACCGCGATCTGTGCGCCCTTGAGGTCGGTCCGCAGGTTTTTCGGCGCCGTCAGCGACCAGCCGGCCGGCTTGTCCTGAGCGGACACGGAGCGGGACGCGGTCGCCAGCATTTGGCCGATCAAGCCGGCGCTGAGGCCCATCGCGGCGGCGCGCTTCATCACTTCGCGCCGCGAAATCTCGCCGGAAAGGGTCTGCGCGAGCAGACGGCTCACCTGCGTCGGGGCGGGCTTGGAACCAGACACGATCGTTCCTCCTGCGATCGACGAACGTCGAACGGCTGCGTTCGACGCAGCGATTCGCGCGACGCGGGCCTCGATCGAACGGAGGATTCGGGAATTGTCGTCCCACCCCGTCGCCGTCGACCCTGGGCGTGCGCGGACACCACCCGGATATTCGCCCGCACCGCCGGTGGCGTCAAGTGAACCGATGATGAAGTTCGCTCACCCCCGGACGACCGCCATCAATTCCTTCACCCGTTGCGGATCGACCGCGTTCCAGGTCACGCCGTCGATCTTCAGGCTGGAGCCGACGATCGCGCCGTCGGCGTAGGCGAGCAATTCGCGGGCGTTCGTCGCCTTGAAACCGGTGTTGACGAGCACCGGCACGCCCGATCCGGCGACCGCGCCGCAAACCTCGGCCATGCCGGAGGCGTCCGCCGGTTGGCTCGTGATCGGGCCGGAAACGCAGATTGCGTCCGGGCTGGAGGAAAAGACGACCGAGCGCGCCACATCGCCGAGCGGCCGGGGCGCGATCGGCGCAGCGAATTCGGCATTGATGTTGAAGATCAGCCGGACCGATTCGGCCCCGATTTCCCGCCGATAGCGGAACGAATCGCCGGCCGATCGCACCCACAATCCGAAATCGCCGGCGAACGCGCCTGTGAAGATTTCGCGGCAAAACGCGGCTCCGGTCGCCGCCGCGACGGCGAGCGTGGCGCGCGGGTCCCACAAGACGTTGACGCCGAAGGGAACCGACACCTCGCTCCGCACCGACGCGACCACGTCCGCCATCGCCGCCACGCTCGCCATGTCGGCGTCGAGGCGATAGGGCCGGTCGTTTTCGTTGCAGAACATGACGGCGTCGATGCCGCCCTCCTGCAGCGCCGCCAGATCGCGCCTGATCCAGTCCCGCACTTTCGCCATGCCGCCCGCCGCGTCCCAGAGCGGCGTGCCGGGCAGCGCCGGCAAATGCGCCATGCCGATGATCGGCTTCGGCGCGCCGGTCAATTCGGTCAACCAGTTCGTCGCCATTCGTCCGGTTCCCCTCTACTCATCCTGCTCGTCGTTCGACGGACGCGCGGCATTCCCACGGCGCGTCCGAGCCAGGCGCCTCGCTCATGGTTGTCAGCGGTCGCTGTCGTCCGGCGTTTCGAATCGGCCCGATTTCGCCGTCAGGCGGAGCCGGTAGACGATCGTCTCCGGCGGCAAGGCCGGCAGCGCGGCCGGCGGCGGATAGATCACCCGCAGCGCCCGCTCCTGCGCCGCCGGATCGACAAGTTCCTCATAGACGGCATCGGCGATGACGCTGCGCCAGCGGTCGGGCGCTTCGGCCGCATCGACCTCGAAGGCGACGAGCGGCTGATGGCGCATAAGGCGGATCTTGCGGCCGAGGCTGGAGTGGGCGTAGACCGCTGCACCGTCGTAGCCGTACGCCAGCGGGACCAGATAGGGCCGCGCGGCGGCCCCTTCCCCCTGGCCGCCGCAGGCGATGCGGCCGACGATCGCCTCGCGCAGCAACCGCTCGATCTCGTCCGGCGGCAACTCGCGAATGACCCCCATGCCGCCTACCCTCGCACCATCACGCTGACGACCTGAATGCCGTTGAACTGATAGCCCTTGGCGTTCCAGGGTGGTCGCCAGGGCTGCCGCAAGCCGCGTTCGTCGGTCGCCCGCGCCGCGATCCGATGCGATCCCGGCGCGACCGTCCATGTGTGCCGGAATCTGGTCCAGCCGAGACGATCGGTCGGCTCAAGTTCGGCCTCGCGCCACGTTTCGCCGCCATCGACGCTGACTTCGACCGCGCGAACGGCCCCGAAGCCCGACCAGGCGAAGCCGACGATGGGAACCACGCCTGCGGTGAACGTCTGGCCGTCGCACGGTGTCGCCAGCACTGCTTTCGGCGGCATCTCGCGCACCGGCCGCAGCGGTTCGCCCGCCTCGCTCCAGAAGACGTAATTGTCGGCGTTCCAGAAGCCGGCGAACGGGCGATCGAGCAGCGTCAGGCGCGTCAGCCATTTGGTCGAAGCGATGCCGGCCCACCCCGGCACGAAGAGCCGCAACGGAAAGCCGTGCGCGGCCAGCAGCGGGGCGCCGTTCATTCGCATGACGAGCAGCGTGTCCGGATCGCGGGCCACGGCAAGCGGCAGCCCGCGTTGCATCGACGGCATGTCGCCGCCCTGCGCCACCAGATCGACCGTCTCGGGCTGCGCCCCGGCCAGGTCGAGCACGTACGCCAGCGGCACGCCCGCCCAGGTCGCCGTCCCGACCGCGTCGTTCCGCCACGGCGTTCCCTCCGGCAGCGGCTCGTAGCGGGTGCGGCTGTTGCCGGCGCATTCGAGAAAGGCGGTCAACTCGCGCTGCGGCATCGCGTCGAGATCGGCGAGCGTCAGCGATAGCGGCCGCTCGACCGCGCCCTGCACCGTGAGGCGAAACCCGTCCGGCTCGATGATCGGAATCGGACCGTTGGATCGCATGAAAAAGCGGTCGGTCGGGACGATTGGCGAGCCATCGGGATCGAGCAGATCGAACGGCATGCCGAAGTTGCCGCCGCCGTACGGCGTCAAGCGAGGGTCTTTCCCCAACCGCCGCAAGGTCTCGGCCGGCTCGCCGGTCAATGGAATGTCGGTCATTCCCCTCGTTGCCCTCCCGACGCCGGCCGCGCCGCCTCGCCGTCGCATCTCCGGCCATGATCGGCCAAGCGCCGCCGTGGGACAAGGCCGCCTGAATGAGTCGGGGAGTCGGGGGGTCGGCAAGGACGACGGCGAGGACGACGGCCGTCGCGATCGGGCCGCTCGCCCCGCCGTTCGGGTAGGCCGCGCACCCGCCGATCGGTTGATGGCGGGGGTCAGCGGACGGATTAGCATCAGACCAACGCCCGGCGCAGGGCGCTGTGTGAACACTCTTGTGGAGGATCCATCTGATGAGTATCGGCAATGATGCGACGGTTCTTTCGCGGCTGTCCGACGATCTCGCGGCCGCAGTCGAAAAAGCGGCCCGTTCGGTCGTCACCATCAACGCCCGGCGGCGGCTGCCCGGCTCCGGCATTGTCTGGAGCGCGAATGGCCTGATCGTGACCGCCAACCACGTG
>JAICJJ010000116.1 GCA_025928535.1 Thermomicrobiales bacterium | reverse complement strand
CCTCGGCCGCCGCTGGCTGGACGACCTCTTGCTGCATGAGCGACGGCCACCCTTGCCCTTTCGCCACCCCCCGGATGGCTGGCGCTTCCGCTGGCTCGCCTAAACTGTCCGGGAGAGAGGGGGTTGGGGGTGAGGGCCGTCAGGAACGCATCAGGTAGTCCTCGCGCGGCGGCGTGAAGACATCGAGGACGACGCAGCCTTCGGGGTGGGTCGCGGCGCTGTGCGGCAGGCCGGGCGGGATGGCGTAGGCATCGCCGGGGCGCAGCACGCGCGTTTCGTCGCCGATGGTCAATTCCATCGCTCCCTCGAGCATCACGCCGAGTTGCTCATGCGGGTGCTGGTGGCGCGGCACCACCTGGTGGGGCTCGATCGTGACCCAATTCGCCATCAACTTGCCGCCCGTGACCGATTGCATGATGAGCCCTGCCACCGGGGAAAACCCCGGGAGATCGTCCTTGCGCGTCCAGACCGGCCGAAACGCCAGTTGCTCCGAGGTTGGCTCGGACACCTGCCGCGCGAATGGCGACGGCTCATCGGCTTCACTGGCGGTCGTCCGCGGGCCGTGATTGTCGGCGCTCATCTTTCATCGCTCCTGATGTCGTTCGCCGCGCGATGCGGTTTACTCGTAAAACGCCGGCGCCATCCGGAGGCCAGCCCACTGCGCGGGATCGTGACCGTAGACCATCGTCGCGTTTTCCCGTTCGGCGATTTCAACCAGCCGCTGGGCGCTCGCCCGCGCCGCCTCCGGGTCGCGCTGGCCCGCCCAGTTGTCCGTGTCGACGTTTTCCTGCGTGTAGACCGCGTCGATCGTCAACAGGATGGCTTGCGTCGGCAGCCGGACCAGGACCGACATGTGGCCCGGGGCATGCCCGGGGGAGGCGAGGAGCGTCACGCCGGGCGCCAACTCGACGTCGCCGTCGACCAGTTCATACGTCAGTTGCGGCAGGTCCCAGATGTCCCGGGGGAACGCGTCGGGGTTGGCGCGGGCGAATTCGTAGGCGGCGCGCTGCGCGACCACGCGCGAGGCGCCGAAATCGCCGTGGTTGCCCGCGTGGTCGAAATGGAAGTGGGTGCTGACGAGGATATCGACGTCTTCGACGCCCATTCCGAGTTCGGCCAGACGGTTCACGACGTCGTCTTCCGGTCGCATGATCGGCGTCAATGCCTCCCCGAACGGCGTCCCGCCGAACGTCGCGTCAGGGTCTTCGATGTGCATCCGGTGCATGCCGGAATCGACCAGGATACGCCGGCCATCGTCCGTTTCGATCAGGTAGCCGACGATCGGGATGATGACGCGCTGGCCCTCGCCGCTGCCCGGCGTCAGGACCCGCCCCTTGTCGACGTCGCATCTGCCGAGGTTCAGGAAGTAGAGCCGCATCGTCCCGTCTCCATTCACGCCTCCTCGAATCCCGCGCTGCGGAATTTCAGGGTCCGGCTATTTTCGGTCACGTCGCGCACGATGTTGTCCGGGACGCCGGCCTCGGCGTCGGCTTCGATCACCTGCTCCAGCGCCGGGAATGGCCGCTGCGGGTTGATGCCGGCCGCGCCATGGAAGCGGCGCATGACGGGGGGAGGGATTGTCAGCGAAAGTGCGGCACGATTTCGTCGATGAGCGTGTCGATCTGGTTCATCTCCGCGCTGACCGGACCGAGCACCATGTACGTGCAGCCCGCGTCGGCCAACTCCTCCAGCCGGGCGATGATGTCCGCGTTCGTCCCCAGCATGTAGCAGTCGCAGAGGTGCGCGAATGAGCGCCGCGAGCCCATCGCTCGCAGGAACGGCTCGCGCTGGGCGGCGTACGCTTCGTCGCGCGTCTTTGCGGACGTGAAATAGGTGAAGTTGCAGTGGCCGAAGACGAGGCTGTCCGGGTCGTCGCCCGCCTTGCGCGCTTCCTCGCGGATCAAACTCCAATCCCGAATCACCCACTCCTGCGTCCCGGAGCAGCGCGAGAGCCAGTGCTTCCATTTGAGAATGCGGCGCACCACCGAGGGATGGATGTAGCCGTAGGTGTCGTGAATGTCCGGATCGTCCGTCGGGTCGGGCACGCGCGAGCCGCCCGCCACCCAGACTTCAGGCATCTCGCCGATGAACGGCTGCAACCGCACGTCGTCGAACTGATAGTGCGCGCCGTGGTAGGAAGTGACCGGGTTCTCCAGCAGCGCCTGGACGGCGTCGAGCAACTCGTCCGTCCGCCGCCCCCGCTCTTCGATGCGCGTGCCGGTGACGTCGAACTCCTGCTTGTTCCAGCCCGGTCCGACGCCGAGCATGAAGCGATTTTCGCTGAGCACTTGCAGGGTGGCGATTTCCTTGGCCAGCAAGACCGGGTTCCGCACCGGCATGACCAGGATGCCCGGCGCGACCTTGACGCGCTCCGTGACGGCCGCGGCATAGGTGAGCAATTCCATCGGTTCGAGCCAGGACGCGCCGTAGAGCCCCGGCGCGGTCAGCAGGTGATCGATCACCCAGATGTCGATCCCGGCGTGATCGGCCCGCACGCACCACTCGCGCAGTTCCCGCGCCGACACCCAGGTGTCGTCGTCCCATGTGAAGCTCGGCAACCAGACGCCGAACCGCATCGAGCGGTTCCCCATGACGACCTCCCTGCAGGCGACCGCCGATCAGCGGCGGTAGCGGACCTCGAACGTCACGCATCCCTCGGGCGTGCTGTATGGCCCATGCTCCATCCCCGGCGGGCGGCACGCGTACATGCCCGCCGTGAACTTCTTCCCCAGTGTCTTGTCGATCAGGTAGCCCTCGGCGATGAAGACTTCCTCCCAGAAATCGTGAATCAGGCGATCGTGGGTTTCGACGCCGGGTTGGAAGTGGAGGAGCCGCGTGTAATCGCCGCTCTCGGGATCGGCGCTCAGCACGCGCTCGAAGATCCCGTCCGGGTAGCCCTCGACTGGCTGCCAGTCAATCTGCTTCGTCGGATCGAAGAATTCCCGTTCCGCTTTGGCGTACGACACGATTCGCCTCCCCGGTTGGCTCATGTGGCCGCGGCGCGACCGTCACCGAAGATAATCCATCACCTGAACGCGATAGGCGCATCGCAGGCTGCGCCCGCGGATCGGATCGGCCAGTTCGACCTGGAAAAACGGAGCGGGCAGGAACTGCCCGCCGATCACGGGCAACGTGCCGGAAAAGACGATGGCGTCGGCGATGGGCTGGGTCGCGTTCGCCTGGACGGCGGCCATGATCGCGTCCGGCGGAAGCAGGCGGGCGAGCGGCCCCTCCTGATAAAGCGTCTCCGCGCCGTCGTCGCCAACCCAGGCGCGCAACTGCAACGCGTCCCAATGGTCGACGATGTCGGCCAGGCGCCAGACCTCTTTCGACATGACCTTCGCGCAGACCTGCTTGGCGCGGGGAATGTCGGTCGCTTCCAGCGCACGGTCGGTGTGATCGCTGCCGACGCCGACCAGCAATTCGCCGTCGCTCGGCAGCAGCACGAACTCGGCTTCGCCGGAAGAGTCCTGTCCCAGGACGAACATCTCCTCTGCCGTCGTCAGCAGCATCGGGGCGCAGGCGTAGAACGTGGGGACGCGCTCCGGCGCCGGGATGCCATGGGCTTTGAGTTCGTCGATGTGGGCTTGCGTCTCGACCTGATTGCGACCGGTGTACCCGGCCATGATCAGTTTGCTGAAGCCGATCTCCCGCGGCTCGGCGTCGAGCATGACCGATACCAGCGCCATTGCGTGCCTCACCCCCTCCCCAGGACGCGATCGTGCAGCGGCGGAAACTCGGCGCGGCAATCGTGGACCACGCGCCGGTCGATCGTGGCCAGGAGCACCGTCGGACGCTCATCGGTGGCGGCGACCGTCGTGCCCCACGGATCGGTCGCCATGCTGTGACCGAGGTAGTGTCGCCCCTGGCTCGGGCCCGCGCAATTGCACGAGATGACATAAGCCTGGTTTTCGATGGCGCGCGCATGGTTGAGGGTGATCCAATGGTGCAGCCGCGGGAATGGCCAGGCGGAGACGATCAGGAAAATTTCCGCCCCCTGGTCCACCTGGCGCCGGTAGAGTTCGGGAAACCGCAGGTCATAGCAGGTGCTGAGGCCCACGATGCCGAAGTCGGTCGCGGCGGTCACCACTTCTTGACCGGGCTTCAGCAGGCGCGTCTCCGCGGAGCCATATCCAAAGAGATGGATCTTTCGATACGAGGCGACGAGGTCTCCTCCCCGATCGAAGAGCATCGACAAGTTGAAAAGGTCCTCGCCGTCGCGTTCGACAATGCTGCCCGCCAGCAGGTAGGCGCCTTTGGCGGCGGCCGCCGCGGCAAGGGACGCGGCGGTCTCCCCGGTCGCCGCTTCGGCGTCGGACGCGTAGCGGTCGAAGTTGAAGTAGCCGATGTTCCAGATTTCGGGCAACAGAATGAGATCGACCTCCGGCAGCGCCGCGATCATCGCCGTCACGCGCGCGAGACGCGCCTCGGAACCCTCGGCGTCGGGAACCTCGATCTGCAAGGCCGCGACGCGAACGACCTCAGGCGCGGTTGACTCGGTCATGGCGGTGGCTGCTCCATCTCCCGAGCGGCGGCGGTCGGCGAACCGCCGGCTTCACCGTGCTGCATTCCGGAGCAGCCGCAGGATGGACTCCGGCGTCATCGGCGTGGCGTTCACGGCCACGCCAAGGGGAGCGAGCGCGTCGCTGACGGCATTCGCCAGACAGGCCCCGGGCGCGATCGCGCCGCCTTCGCCGACGCCCTTCATGCCCAACGGCGTGAACGGCGATGGCGTGCAGAGAGACACGACCTCGATCGGCGGCACCATGGAGGCTTTCGGCAACGCATAGTCCATGAGCGTCCCGGCGACAAGTTGTCCGTCGTCGTCGTAGGTCAGATCCTCCCACAGCGCGCCGCCGATGCCCTGCGCCGTGCCGCCGACGATCTGGCCCTCCACGATCGTCGGATTGATGACCGTGCCGCAGTCATCGATGACGACGTAGCGTTGGATCGTGATCACGCCGGTGGCGGGATCGATCTCCACGACCGCGGCATGGAGCGCGTTGCTGAAGGTGCCGGTCCCCGGCGGATTGGCGAAGAAGGCGGTCGCGTCCAGACCGGGTCCGACCTCGGGAATCAGTTCGGCGCGAAAATGGGCGACCCGGGCGCACTCGGGTATGGTCACCGCGCGGGTGGGAACCCCCCGGACATGGAAGGCGCCTTCGCCGGGTTCGATGTCCTCCGGCGCGCATTCGAGCAACGTCGCGGCGATCTGTTCCAGTTTGCGGCGGATGGCGCGGGCCGCGTCGATCAAGGCGCCGCCGCCGATGACGGCGCTGCGACTGGCGAACGTTCCCATGCCGTACGGGCTGACTTGGGTATCGCCGTAGACGACCTGAATGTCGTCGATGTGCACGCCGAGTTCGTCGGCGGCGAGTTGGGCGAGGGTCGTCTCCAGGCCCTGGCCATGGGAGTGGATGCCGACCGCGATCCAGACTTTGCCCTGGGGGTCCATGCGCACCGTCGCGCCCTCGAATCCCACGGTGACCGGCAGCATCCGCTTCGCGAACTCGGTCAGCCCGTGCGCGGTCTGCTCGGTGTAGTTCGCGATGCCGATGCCGACCAGGCGCCCCTCGCGGCGCGCGGCGGCTTGCTCGGCCCGCAGGTCGTCGTAGGCGAGGACCGACTTTGCCGTCTGGATGGCGGGCACGAGGCTGCCGGAGTCGATTTCGAGCCCGGTGATCGTGGTGTAGGGGTAGTCGTCGATCAGGTTCCGCAGGCGCAGTTCGAGCGGGTCGAGGTCGAGTTCGCGGGCCAGATCGTCAATCGCGCGTTCGATGCTGAAACAGGCGGCCGGACGAGCGACGCCGCGATACGCGCTGTGCGGCGTCTTGTTCGTGCAGACGCTGACCGTCTCGAACTGGTAGTGCCGGATTTTGTAGGGACCGGGCAGGTTGCCGGCCGCCATGCCGGCTTCCATGCTCGCGGTCCAGGGCCAGGGCGAATAGGCGCCGCAATCGACTACGACCCGCGCCTTGAGTCCGAGGATCGTGCCGTCGCGCCGCGCCGCGAGTTCGACGGCGTGGATATGGTCGCGGGCGTGGGTGCTCGACACGAAGTCTTCGCTGCGGTCCGCGATCCAGCGCACCGGCCGGTCGAGTCGGCGCGCGAGAAACGGGATGAGGATTTCCTCGGGATAGAGCGAGGCCTTGACGCCGAAACCGCCGCCGACATCCGGCGCGACGACCCGCAGGCGGTTCTCGGGGAAATCGAGCGCCTCGGCCACGCCGGAGCGGATGAGGTGCGGCGTCTGGGTGGACGTCCAGAGCGTGAGCGTGCCGTCGCGCGCGTCGAACTGCGCGAGGCAGCCGCGCGGCTCGAGCGGAACCCCCGTATGCCGTTGGACGCGATAGGTTCGCCGCAGGACCACGTCGGCGTTGGCGAAGGCGTCGTCGACATCGCCGAACGTGCCGGCGCGGCGGAGGAAGACGTTGTCGCCCCACTCGGGAAAGATCAGCGGCGCGTCTGCCGCCAACGCCGCTTCCGGATCGACGACGACCGGCAACGGCTCGAATTCGATGTCGACCAGATCGGCGGCGTCGGCGGCGAGGTACGGCGAGGTGGCGACCACGGCCGCGATCGGCTCGCCCTGGTAGCGCACGGCATCCCCGGCGAGGATCGGCCAGTCGGGCGAGCGAAAACCGGGGCACCGCGCTTCGCCCCGGATCGGGTTGACCCGCCCGGCGAGATCGGCGGCGGTCACGACGGCGACCACCCCGTGGGCCGCTTGGGCCGCGGCGGTGTCAATGCTCGTAATCCGGGCGTGGGCAAAGGGACTGCGCACGAAGGCGACATGAAGCGTCCTGGGGAGCGCGATGTCGGCCACGTAGCGGCCGCGCCCGGTGAGCAGGCGTGGGTCTTCCCGGCGCCGAACCGACGCTCCCAGATACGAACCCCCGCCAGTCGTCATGTCGCGCCGCTCCATCGTGTGGCGATACGTCGCGACTACCTTAGCATGAAGGGAACGACGTGGCGCGCCGGGCAGCGCCTGGAGGGTGGGGCCGGCTAACGGATGTCTGGACGTTGGCATCGGCAGTCATCGTCATGCCGAGGCCGCCGAAGCATCCCGGTTCGTGGGCTGGCGCCGTCACGGAGACCGGGATCCTTCCTGAGTCAGGATGATGAGTGCGGGGGCGCCGTCTTCGCCGCCGGCAGGGGCGCTGCTTGCTGCGCCTATCGGCCGCAGGCCGATCACCATTTTTCGATGGACCGGTTTGTGGCCCTGCGGGGCCACGGGCGCAGCAAGCAGCGCCCCTACGATTCCGGTCGCCGCAAGACGCTGACGCCCGCCCGACGTGTTCAGTCGAGGTGACAGCCGGGCCGGGACTTGCTATCCTCCCCGAACCGAGGCGTCCGACCATCGCGTCGGAGGGGGATCGATTGCCGACGCAGGTCATTGTCGTGCCCGACGCCGCTCTGGCGTCCGGGTTTGCCAACGCATTCACCGGCGCTTCGACCAGCCGCACGTTGATGTTGCCGGAATTGCGCGATCTGCTCGCCGCGCTGCCGGCCGACGCGGCGCCGGCCGAGTACCGCGATGCCGTCGTCGCCCGGAACGCGCTCGCCAAACCGACCGCCGACAGCCGCGCCAAGACCGTGCGATTCCTGCGCGACCGTTTCGCCCTGAATCCGGCCGTTCCGGTTTTTCATTCCCT
>JAICJJ010000630.1 GCA_025928535.1 Thermomicrobiales bacterium | reverse complement strand
GCATCGCATCGGCACGGCCGCCGCCCCATGGCGAGCCGCCCGCGGAGCCACGCGCCCCGACTGCGCCGGCCGCGGCCGGAGCTTCCCGGCGGGAAGCGCACCCCTCGCCTACCGGGATCGGATTGTTGCCGGCGCCCTTCGCCCGGATCAAGGTGATCGGCGTCGGCGGCGCCGGTGGCAACGCCATCAACCGCATGATCGATTCGGGCGTGCAAGGGATCGAATTTGTTTCGGTCAACACTGACGCCCAAGCCCTGACCACCTGCGAAGCGGAAATGTATGTTCGCATCGGCGACAAATTGACCCGCGGCCTCGGAGCCGGCGGCCGACCCGAGATCGGCGAGCGCGCCGCCGAAGAAAGCGCCGACATCCTGGCCGAACTCGTCCGCGACACCGACATGGTTTTCATCACCGCCGGCATGGGCGGCGGCACCGGCACCGGCGCCTCGCCGATCATCGCCAAACTCGCCAAGTCGGCCGGCGCCCTCACCGTCGGCGTCGTCACCAAGCCGTTCGATTTCGAAGGCACGCGCCGTCGCCGCGCCGCCGAAGAAGGCATCGCTCGCCTGCGAGACATGGTCGATGCGTTGATCACCATTCCGAACGAGCGCCTCTTGCAGATGGTCGATCCGAAAACGCCGATCACCGAAGCGTTTCGCCTCGCCGACGACGTGTTGCGGCAAGGCATCGGCGGCATCTCGGACTTGATCACCAAACCCGGCATCATCAATCTCGACTTCGCCGACGTGAAGACGATCATGCGCGACGCCGGCTCCGCCTTGATGGCGATCGGGTACGGATCGGGCGACACCCGTTGCATCGACGCCGCCAAGGAAGCGATCGAAAGCCCGCTGCTCGAGATGAGCATCCAGGGGGCGACCGGCGTCCTCTACAACATCACCGGCGGCTCCAATCTGACGCTGCTCGAAACGAGCGAAGCGGCCGAGATCATCCGCGCCGCGGTCGATGAAGACGCGGAGATCATCTATGGCACGTCGATCGACGCTTCCCTCGGCGACGCGGTGACGATCACGCTGATCGCGACCGGCTTCGACAGCGGCGACGAATTCGACCGCCCAGTCTCGGTGCGCCGGCCGCAACGCGAACGGGAACGGGAACTGGATCGCCCGGCGCCGCGGCAATCGGCCCAGCCCCGGTCGAGCGGACCGCGGCAAGCGGCCGGCGCCCCGATCTATCCGGAAGACGACTGGGCGTCCGAATCGTCGATCATCCGCTTCCTGCGCGAACGCTGAGGCGCGGCCGATCCGATGCGCTGCCCCTTTTGTCATTCTCCCGATTCGCGCGTCGTCGACAGCCGCGAATTGAGCGGCGGGGCGTCGATCCGGCGGCGACGCGAGTGCGGGACGTGCGGCCGGCGCTTCACCACCTACGAACGGGTCGAAGACACCGGTCTCGTCGTCGTCAAGAAAGACGGTCGCCGGCAAGATTTCGACCCGGTGAAACTGCGCCAGAAATTGCGCGTCGCCTTGACCAAGCGGCCGGTCGGCGAAGACCAGATCGACGCGCTGCTGCAGCGGGTCGAATCGGAATTGCTCGCGCTCGGCACGACGGAGGTGTCGGCGGCGGCGATCGGCGAAGCGGTCTTGCGCCACCTCAAGGAACTCGACGAAGTCGCCTACATC
>JAICJJ010000067.1 GCA_025928535.1 Thermomicrobiales bacterium | reverse complement strand
TGGGGCGAGCATGTCGCCAGCAATTCGCCCGAATTGCGCGTCTATATCAACTACCTGCGACGCAAGCTCGAAGCCGATCCGGCGCGCCCGCAATTGATCGTGACCGACCCCGGCGTCGGCTACCGTCTGCGGACAAACCCCGCTTGAGCCCCGTCCTGCCGATTCTCACGAACTTCTAACATCCCGCGCCACGATTCTCACCCCGGTCCAATGCCGTCGTCCCTACGATCCGTCCTGGCGATCGACCCAAGCCGGCGTCGATCCCGGGAGGCGGCGGATGCACATCGGAAACGGAGCCACGTCGATCTTGCTCGTTGAAGACGAAGCGCATCTGCGCCGCGCCCTCGCGCGCTCGCTCGCGTCCCGCGGCTACGCGGTCGACGAAGCGGCCACCCGGCGCGAGGCGGTCCAGTCGGCGCTCGCCCGACCGCCGACCCTGATGCTGCTCGACATCAATTTGCCGGACGCCAGCGGCTGGGACGTGCTGCGCGACCTTGCCGAGCAGGGTCGGCCGACGCCGACCGTGATCATGTCGGCCGTGCCGCCGAATCCCGCCCGGGTGCGCGAATTCGCGCCGTTCGGCGTGTTGACCAAGCCCTTTCCGCTCGATGCCCTGTTGCGGTTCATCCGCCAACTGGAGCCGGGCGGGATCGCGCCGGCGCCGGCCTGGTTGCTCGAAGAAGCATGAGACGACTGGCGGGGCGTCGCCGGTCGCCGCTTCGAGGTGGATTCCGATGATCGAAACGACATACGAATCGGCCGGCCAGCCGGCCATGACCGTCGATGAGCTTTGCGAATTGGCGCGGTCGCTCGGGGATCGCAACACACGAAACGAACGGCACTGGCTGGCCAGCCTCCGCCTGCCCGTTCCCGAGTTGTGCCCGGACGCGCTCGAACGCATTCGGCACGATGCGCGCGCCGCCGGGCTCGATTGTTATCTGGATCGGGGCTGGTTGGTGCTGGAGCCCGACCCGGCCGCGGTGGCCGAGCAGGAATTCTTCGAACTGCAAGAACAACTCGGCGCGGTGTGTGACCACGTCGCGGCCATGCACTGGCTGCGCCATTTGCGCGAGAGCGGCGTCGCGTATCGCGATCGCCTGCTCCAGCGAGCGCGCGGGTTCTGAGGAGCCGGCGCATCCGCGGCCCGCGCCGCGCAATCATCTTCGCCCGCAAGGAAATCGACATGCTGGACCTGCTGATGCTCGCCATCACGGTCGGGTTTTTCGCGGCCTGCCTGGCCTACGTCGCCGCTTGCGAGCGGCTTTGATCCCGCGGCGGCCGGCGATCGTCGCGACGAATCGGAGACGCATCGTTCGGCGCTGACTGGAGCGCCCTGAACAAGGAAACACGATGAGCGTGGAAGACGGTCTCGTCGGCCTGATCGCGTTCGCGTTGCTCGGCTATCTGCTCTACGCGCTGCTGCGCCCAGAGCGGTTCTAGCCAATCGGGCATCCACGGCGAGGAGAAATTGGGCGATGGTCCTGAACATCGCGATGCTGGTCGTCTTCATCGCGTTGCTGGTCGGCTTGTCCTGGCTGCTCGGCACGTACATGGCGCGGCTGTTCAGCGGCGAGCGGGTCTTCCTCTCGCCGCTCCTGCAGCCGGTCGAGCGCGGCATCTATCGCCTGACGGGCGTGAACGAAGCCGAGGAGATGCGCTGGACGACGTACACGATCGCCATGCTCCTGTTCAACGTCGGCGGTTTGCTGCTCACCTACGCTATCTTGCGCCTGCAGCAGGTTTTGCCGTTCAACCCGCAACATCTCGGCCCGGTCGAACCACGCCTGGCCTTCAATACGGCTGTCTCGTTCACCACCAACACCAACTGGCAGGCCTACTACCCCGAAACGACGATGAGTTACTTCTCGCAAATGGTCGGTTTGGCCGTGCACAACTTCACCTCGGCCGCGACCGGCATCGCCATCGCCATCGCGCTCGTCCGCGGCTTCGCCCGCCGCACGACGCGGGAGATCGGCAATTTCTGGGTCGATCTGGTTCGCGCCACGCTCTACGTGCTGTTGCCGATCTGCCTCGTCGGCACGCTCGTCCTCGTGTCCCGCGGGGTTCCCCAAAATCTCGATGCGTATGTGCCGACAACGACGCTCGCGGGCGCGACGCAATGGCTGCCGATGGGGCCGATGGCGTCGCAGGAGATCATCAAGGAACTCGGCACGAACGGCGGCGGCTTTCTCAACGCCAACTCGGCCCACCCGTTCGAAAATCCGACGCCGCTGACGAATCTGATCGAAATGCTGGCCATCCTCGTCATCGCCGGGGCGCTGGCAGTGACCTTCGGCAAGATGGTCGGCAACATCCGGCAAGGCTGGGCGATCTTCGCGGCGATGGCGATCCTGCTCGTCGTCGGCATCGCCGTGACGACGATCGCCGAACAGTCCGGCAATCCGCTGTTGAGCCACGCCGGAGCGAGCCAGGCGACGACCGTCGATGGATCGCCCGCGCCGGGCGGCAACATGGAAGGGAAGGAAACGCGGTTCGGCATCGCCGCCTCGACGCTCTGGGCTGTCATCACCACCGCGACCTCGTGCGGCGCGGTCAATTCGATGCACGACAGTTACACGCCGCTGGGGGGATTGATCCCGCTGGCCAACATCGGCCTCGGCGAAGTGATCTTCGGCGGCGTCGGGTCGGGGCTCTACGGCATCCTGATTTGCGCCGTCATCGCGATCTTCATCGCCGGCCTCATGGTCGGTCGCACGCCCGAATACCTCGGCAAGAAGATCGAGCAATACGACGTCAAGATGGCGATGCTGGCGTTGCTGGTCATTCCGCTGACCATTCTCGGCTTTTCGGGAGCGGCGGCCGTCTCCGGCGACGCCCTGGCGAGCCGCTTCAACCCGGCGGCGCACGGGTTGACCGAAATCCTCTACGCCTTCACCTCGGCGACCGGCAACAACGGCTCGGCCTTCGCCGGCATCAACGCCAACGTGCCGTTCTACCTGATCGGCCAGGGTTTCGCGATGTTGATCGGCCGCTTCCTGTTCATCGTGCCGGTGCTGGCGCTGGCCGGAAATCTCGCGGCCAAGAAGCGGGCCACCGAAACCGCCGGGACCTTTCCGACCACGGGCGGCCTCTGGGTCGGCTTGCTGATCGGCGTGATCGTGATCGTCGGGGCGCTCACCTACTTCCCGGCCTACACCCTCGGCCCCGTGATCGAGCAATTCCAGATGCACGCCGGCGAGACGTTTTCGCTCGGCGGCTAGGAGGGGAGCGCAGCAGCGATGCAGACAAACACCCGGCCGGCGCCCGCCACGGCGACGCCGACGCCGGCTGAAACCCCGGGAGGCGGCGCCACCGCAGCGACGTTTCCAGTCGACGGCCGGACGGCGCCCGAATTGCCGCCGCGCGACGACTGGCCGTCGTCCGGCGGCTCGCTCAAGAAGGCGCCGAAGCGCGGTTTGTTCGATCCGGAAATCGTTCGACCGGCCCTGGTCGATTCACTCCGCAAACTCGACCCGCGCCATCTCGCGCGCAATCCGGTGATGCTGATCGTCGAAATCGGCGCCGCGATCACCACCGTCATCTTCGTGCGCAATCTCCTGGGGCACGGAGTCGATCCGACCTGGTTCGTCGGCTGGATCGCCGCCTGGCTCTGGTTCACCGTCTTCTTCGCCAATTTCGCGGAAGCGATGGCCGAAGGACGCGGCAAGGCGCAAGCCGACACGCTTCGGAAGATGCGCTCCGAGACGATGGCGAAAGTGATGGTCGGCGGCGACCGCAGCCGGATCGAGCAACGCGCCTCGTCGGCGCTGCGCCCGGGCGATCTGGTGCTGGTCGAAGCCGGCGACATCATCCCGAGCGACGGCGAGGTGATCGACGGCGTCGCTTACGTCTCGGAAGCGGCGATCACCGGCGAATCGGCCCCGGTCTTGAAAGAGCCGGGCACCGACATCGCTTCCTCCGTCACCGGCGGCACGCAGATCATTTCCGACGCGCTCGTGATCCGGATCACGGCCGAGCCGGGCAAGACGTTCCTCGACCGGATGATCGCGCTGGTCGAAGGGGCGCAGCGACAAAAGACGCCGAACGAAATCGCGCTCAACATCCTGCTCGCCGGACTGACGATCATCTTTCTGATCGTCGTCGTCACGCTGCGGCCGATCTCGCAATACGCCGGCGCGATCGGCTCGACCACCGTCCTGATCGCCCTCCTCGTCACCCTGATCCCGACAACGATCGGCGCGCTGCTTTCGGCGATCGGCATCGCCGGCATGGACCGGCTCGTGCAGCGCAACGTGCTGGCGATGAGCGGACGCGCGGTCGAAGCGGCCGGCGACGTCGATGTGCTCCTGCTCGACAAGACGGGAACGATCACCTTCGGCGCGCGGCAAGCGGCGGAATTCATCCCGGTCCCGGGCGTGACCGAGCGGGAACTGGCGACGGCGGCGTTGCGCTCGTCCCTCGCCGACGACACGCCGGAAGGCAAATCGATCGTCGCGCTGGCCGAATCGCTGGGGTTGGCGACCGAGCCGGGCGCGCTCGAAGGCGCGGAACTCGTTCCGTTCACGGCCGAGACGCGCATGAGCGGCATCCGGCTCGATGGGCACGCGACGATGAAAGGCGCGGTCGACGCGATCGAACGCAACGCCACGTCGCCCATTCCCCCGGCGCTGCACGAAAGCGCGAACCGCATTGGCGCCGAGGGAGGCACCCCGCTCGCCGTCATCGACGACGGCCGGCCGCTCGGCGTCATCTATCTGAAAGACACGGTCAAACCGGGCATCCGCGAGCGCTTTGCCGACCTCCGGGCGATGGGCATCCGGACAATCATGATCACCGGCGACAATCCGCTGACCGCGACGACGATCGCGCGCGAGGCGGGCGTCGACGATTTCGTCGCCCAGGCGAAACCGGAAGACAAGATTCGGATCATCCGCGATCAGCAGGCCGATGGGCGGCTCGTGGCGATGACCGGCGACGGCACGAACGACGCGCCGGCGCTTGCGCAGGCGGACGTCGGCGTGGCGATGAACACCGGCACGGCGGCCGCCAAGGAAGCCGGCAACATGGTCGATCTCGATTCCGACCCGACGAAGCTGATCGAGATCGTCGCCATCGGCAAGCAATTGCTGATGACGCGCGGCGCCCTGACGACCTTCAGCATCGCCAACGACGTCGCCAAGTACTTCGCGATCTTGCCGGCGATGTTCCTGACCGCCTACACGGCCGAAGGCGGCGCCCCGGGCCGGCTGGCCGCGCTCAACGTGATGCGCCTGACCAGCCCGCACAGCGCGATTCTCGCCGCGATCATCTTCAACGCCCTGATCATCATCGCCCTGATCCCGTTGGCGCTGCGCGGCGTCGCCTACCGGCCGATGAGCGCGGCGTCGCTGCTGCGGCGCAATCTCCTCATCTATGGCGTGGGCGGACTCGTCGCGCCGTTCGTCGGGATCAAACTGATCGACCTGATCCTGACCGCCGTCGGCCTGAGTTAGGCCGAGGCTCAGGCGCTCGCAGAGCAGGAAGCGAATGATGTTGAGGCAATTGCGCATCGCCATCTTGATGGTCGTCGTCATCACCGTCCTGACTGGGCTCGCCTATCCGCTGGCGATGACCGGGCTGGCGCAGGTCCTATTTCCCTGGCAGGCCAACGGCTCGCTCATCCAGCGCGATGGGAAGACCATCGGCTCGGCCTTGCTCGGTCAGTCGTTTCTCGACCCGGCGAAGATCGACCCGAAAACCGGCGACGGTCCGACGCTGCCGGGCTATTTCCGCGGCCGACCGTCGGCGGCGTTTCAGCCGGGCAATGGCGACGACACGCTCGTGTCGTCCGGCTCGAATCTGGGGCCGACCAACAAGGCGCTGATCGATCGCGTCGTGGCCGACGTCGCGATCGTCCGCAAGGAAAATGGCCTGGCCGCCGACGCGCCGATTCCGGGCGATCTCGTGACCGCCTCGGCGAGCGGCGTCGATCCCGACATCAGCCCCGCCGCGGCCGAACTTCAGGTTCCCCGTGTCGCCCGCCAGCGCGGCATCTCGGAAGCGCAGGTGCGGCAACTGGTCGCTCAGGCGACGTCCGGCCGCACGCTCGGGCTGTTCGGCGAACCGCGCGTCAACGTGCTGGCGCTCAATCTGGCGCTCGACGCGGCCGCGCCCATGCGTGGCGCGCCAGCGGCCAGGCCGTGACGATGGTGAGCGCCCGATGAGCCGCGCGGCTGCCCCACGCGTCGAACCGTCCGATTCGGATCGCCCGAGTCCGGAAGCGTTGCTCGAACGCTACGGCTTCGTCGATCCATGGAGCACGCGCAAGCGCGGCCGGCTGCGGGTCCTGCTCGGCGCCGCGCCGGGCGTCGGCAAGACCTACGCGATGTTGCGCGAAGGCCATCGCCTGCGCGACGCCGGCCGCGACGTGGTCGTCGGTTATGTCGAACCGCATGGGCGCGCCGAAACGGCCGAGCAAATCGGCGATCTCGAAACGATTCCGCGACGGCGGCTCGGTTACCGGGGCGTGACGCTGGAAGAGATGGACATCGACGCCATCCTCGCCCGCAAGCCGCGGATCGCACTGATCGACGAACTCGCCCATGCCAACATTCCCGGCTCAACGCGGGCGAAACGATACGAAGACGTCGAAGACTTGCGCGACGCGGGCATCGACGTCATCACGACGATGAACGTGCAGCATCTCGAAAGCCAGCGCGACGTCGTCGCCGGCATCACCGGGATCGCAATGCGCGAAACCGTCCCGGACCGTGTCCTCGACGACGCCGACGTCCAGGTGATCGATCTGCCGACCGACGCCTTGCTCGACCGACTCGCCGAAGGCAAGATCTTCCCGCCGCAGCGCGCCCGGCAAGCCGCCGAACACTTCTTCCAGCCCGGCAATCTGATGGCGTTGCGGGAACTGGCGCTGCGCCATACGGCCGCCGGGGTCGACGATCTGCTCGAGCAGTTCATGCGCGAAACCCGGCCCGAGGCGATCAAGGCGGGCGCCGAGCGGGTGCTGGTCTTGCTCGACGACGATCCGGATGGATCGGCGCTGCGCGGCGCCTGGCGGCTCGCCGGCGCGCTCCGCTGCGATCTGATCGGGGCGACGATCCACGCCGCTCGGGATGGCGACGCGTCGCCGGACGAGCGACGGCACGTCGAGCGGAACGCCCGCCTGGCGGAAGATCTCGGCGCGACGGTGGTCGCCGCGAACGGGCAAGACTCGGCGCATGCGCTCGCCGAGGCGGCCAGAGAGCAGCGCGCGACGATGGTCGTGCTCGCCCGCCAGCCGACATCGCGCTGGCGATTCCCCTGGCAGCGTTCCCTGGCGGACCGGCTGCTCGACATTCTCCCCGGAGTCGATCTCTATCTCGTCGAACGCGGCGATCAGGCCGCTCCGCCCCGCCGCGCTGGCGAGAGGTGATACGGCACGCTCGCGACGATCACGCCCGGGTGGAACAGCAGCGAAAACTTGATCCGCAGCGCCGTTTGGTTGTGCAGCAGATGCTCCCACCAATGCGCCGGCACGAATTCCGGCACGACGACCACCAGCGTGTCGTGCGGATGTTCCGCGTGCATCGCGTCGATGTATCCAAGCAATGGCCCCAGCAGCGACCGATACGGCGACGCCACGACCTCGAGCCGCACGCCCAGCGCGCAACGCGCCCAACCGTCCGCCAATGCGCTCGCCGACGCCGCTTCATCGGTGACATGGATGGCGACGACCAGATCGGGCGAGGCCGTGATCGCGCGGGCGAAGGCGACCGCCTGACGCGCCTCGGCGCCGAGATCGGCGATCGGCACGATGGCGCGGATATGAATGCGGTCGGCGTCGAGCGGCGTTTGCGGCTCGCGATGCCCTGCGAGGCGGATGTAATGGCGATGAATGCCAAGCATCATCGTCATCAGCGCCGGCACGAGCAGCAAGACGAGCCACGCGCCGTGCGTGAACTTGGTGATCGCGATGATGACGGTGACGATCCCGGTGGCGACCGCGCCCGCGCCGTTGATCAGCGCCGAATGACGCCAATGCGCCCCGCGCACCCGCCGCCAATGCGCGACCATTCCCGCCTGGGAGAGGGTGAAACTGGTGAAGACGCCGACCGCATAGAGCGGAATCAGGTGGTCGACGCTGCTCTGGAAGACGATCAGCAGCACGGCGGCGAGCGCCGCCAGATTGAAGATGCCGACGTTGAACGCGAGCCGGTCGCCGCGAAACTGGAACGCGCGCGGCAAAAACCGATCGCGCGCCAGAATCGACGCGAGCCGCGGAAAATCGGCGAACGACGTGTTCGCGGCCAGCACCAGAATGCCGGCGGTGGCGACTTGCAGGATCACCCAGAGCGGTCCGCGGCCGAAGACGGCCCGGCCAACCTGGGAGAGGATCGACTCGTCGGCCGGGCGTACGGGAATCCGCGTCGCGAGAAACGACAGCCCGAGAAACATCGTGCCAAGCACGATCCCCATCCAGACCAGCGTCGTCCGGGCGTTGCGCGATTCGGGCGCCCGAAACGCCGGCACGCCGTTCGAAATCGCTTCGGTGCCGGTCATCGCCGTGCAGCCCTGGGCGAACGCGGACATCAGCAGGAAGAGCCCGAGCGTCCGGTCGCCGGGCGGCACGGGCGACGTCGGCGGATCGAAGACGATGCCGCCGGTCGCGAGCCGGACGATGCCCCAACCGATGAGCGCGAACATCATGACGATAAAAGCGTAAGTCGGGACGGCGAAAATCGACCCCGCTTCGCGAATGCCGCGCAGATTGGCCAGCGCGACGAGGGCGACCGCGCCGACCGCCAGTTCGACCCGATACGGCAGCAGCGCCGGCTGGAGCGAGGTCAACGCCAGGACGCCGGCCGCGATCGACACGGCGACGGTGAGGACATAGTCGATCATCAGCGACGCGGCGGCGACGAGTCCCGGCACGGCGCCGAGGTTGTCGCTGGCGACGATGTAACTGCCGCCGCCGGTCGGATAGGCGGCGATCGTTTGCCGATACGAGATGACGACGATCGCGAGCAAGCCGACGATCAGGCCCGAGATCGGCAGCGTCAGCGCGAACGCGCCGACCCCCGCCAGGACGAGCACCTTCATGATTTCTTCGGTCGCGTAGGCGACCGAGGAGAGCGCGTCGGAGGAAAAGACGGCCAGCGCCTTGACCTTGGTCAGCCGCTCCTGATGTTCGAGCGCCGTCGGAATCGGCCGCCCGAACAGCAGCCGATTGAATCCAGCCCAGAGCCGCCCCGCCCCGGAATCGTCGTCCGATTCGCCGGGAACGGGAACGATCGCGGCGGGCGAGGCGGCATCCGGCGGCGGGTCCGACTTGACCGGCTCCGGTTGACTCGGCCCGCGCTCCGCGACCGCAACGGCTGTCCGCTCCGATGTCATGTTCGCCATCCGCCGACCCCTCTCGGTCCGACGGCGCCGGCATGCCGCTTGCCCCGGCCATCGCCCGCGCCATCGCAAACCAGGCGAGCGTAGGCGGTGGCGCGTTGGCGCGGCATGGGAATCGACGGCCGCGCAATTGGAATCTCATTGGAATGCGATGGCGTACCCCGCTACATCGGGCGCGGCGGCGCTGGCGAGGCGCGCC
>JAICJJ010000354.1 GCA_025928535.1 Thermomicrobiales bacterium | reverse complement strand
TGTTGTGGGCCTCCGGCGGGGCTGGGGGTGGCGGGGGGCCCCCGGGCCCCCCCACGCCGCACGGGCGGCGCGCCTTTCGACGTCGGCCGCCGTCGCGCTGATGGCGGGACCGGGTCCCAATTACGGCGTGCTGACGACGATCCCGGCCGGGTCGCCGCTCAGCGTGGATGGCGACGCCTCCGATGGCTTCGTTCCCGTCACCTACAACGGCGTCAGCGGCTGGGCGCCGGCCGGCGTCATCGACAACGGCGGCGGAAACGGCGGCAATGCCGACAACGCCAGCAACGGCAATGGCGGGGGCGGCAAGGGCAACAACAACGGCGGCGGCAAGGACAACAACGGCGGCGGGGGCAGCGGCGACAACAGCGGCGCCGCGGCGCCTACCGACAGCGGCAGCAGCGGCGACGGAAGCGCCGCGCCAACCGACGGCGCGACCAATGCCTCGTCGACCAGTTCCGGCGCCGCTCCGTCGGGCGATGCGTCCGGCTCGACGGAGCCGGTCTATGGCGCGGAGCCCGCGTCCTATCCGGCGTATGACGGCTCACTCGCGCCGCCGGCGACCAACTCCTATTCCCAGGATCAGATCATGGGCATCATCACCGACGCCGCGAACAATTACGGCCAGAACCCGGACGACATGGTGCGGGTGGCCAAATGCGAATCGGGCCTGAATCCGAACGCGGTCGGCGGCGGCTATTACGGCCTCTACCAGTTCGTTCCGGCGACCTTCGCCGGCACCCCGTACGGCAGTCAGAGCATTTTCGACCCGGCGGCCAACGCCAACGCCGCGGCCTGGATGTGGGCGCAGGGGCGCAAAGGCGAATGGTCATGCCAGTGACGATGCGGGCGGTCGTGCATCGCACATAGCACAGCATCGCGCGTCGCTCCCACGCGGATCGCGGCATTCGCTATCAGGTAGATGGTGATGACGCGAAAAGCGCGAATGCCGGGGAGCGACGCGGAATGCGGCGAGCGGCGCTGCTTGGGTTGACGGTGCTGATGACACTCCAGAGCGTCGCGCCGGCCATCGCCGCGCGCGACCAGCAGCGCGCGACTGGCGCGACGCTGACCCGCGCCCGG
Source organism: Thermomicrobiales bacterium (assembly GCA_025928535.1). Lineage (GTDB taxonomy): Bacteria > Chloroflexota > Chloroflexia > Thermomicrobiales > UBA6265 > JAICJJ01. The sequence goes on along the minus strand of JAICJJ010000354.1, from coordinate 2,933 downwards.
CTGCTCGACGGGCCGAAGCGCGGTTCACACACGCTGATGCGACTCGACCCCGAAACGGACGTCACGGTCGCCGGTCGGTCCCAGAACGGGTTCTACCCCGTGCGCGTCGCGGGCGTCGCGGGCTGGCTGCCGACCGGCGCCGTCGCCGTCTCGCTCGACGCGCCCACTTCAAAGGGCAAAGGCAATGGCAAGGCCAAGACCGGATCGACCGGCGGCGACGCCAGCGCGCTGCCCGCCAACGCCGATGCGGCCGGCAAGGGAAAATCAGGGAAACATGGCAAGCACGGCGCCGGCGCGGGCGGCCATCGCGGCCGCATCCAGACCAAGAGCGCGGTCAACCTGCGCGCCGACGCGCAAAGCGACGCTTCCGTCTTGAAGGTGGTGCCGCGCGGAACGCAGGTCAAGCCCTCCGGCGAGCAACGCGATGGATTCGTCCACGTCGACGCCGCCGGCGCCAGCGGCTGGCTGCGCGGCAAGTATCTGACGGTGGGGCGCGCCGCTCCGGTCGCTGTCCCCGCCAATGGCGCGACCTACCGCCGGCGCCAACTCATCCAGATCATCAACGACGCGGCCGATCAATATGGTCAGTCGCGCGAAGCGATGCTGCGGGTGGCGCGCTGCGAATCGAACCTGACGCCGACCGCGGTCAACAAGAAAGGCGGCTCGTACGGGCTGTTCCAGTTCAAGACCCAAACCTGGCTCGGCACCCCCTACGCCGCCTACGACATCTTCGACCCGCGCGCCAGCGCCCTCGCCGCCGCCTGGATGTGGTCGGTCGGCCGCAAGGGCGCCTGGGTGTGCCAGTGACGACGAGTCGGGAAGTCGCGGAGTCGAGGAGTCGAGGAGTGAGTGGCGGCGGCGAGAGCGCCGTCCCACCTCCGTCATACCGAGCGTCTGCGAGACATCTCGACTTCGACGCCCGAAACGACCGGATCCTTCCATGACGCGCAGGATGACGATCCCGCGCCAACGCCATGACTCCGCAGACCTCTTCTCGACTCCTCGACTTCTCGACTTCTCGACTTCTCGACCAGGGAGCATTGCGTGACCGAACTCGTTCCGCTCATCGCTTCGGCCGTCGGCCTCGGCGCGGCGTACGCGGCCGTGCCGGGGGCGGTCAATGCCGAAGCGCTGCGCCGCGGCGTGGCGGGCGGGTTTCGACCGGCCCTGCTCGTGCAGGTCGGGTCGCTCATCGGCGACGCGCTCTGGGCCGTGCTCGGGCTGACCGGCGGCGCGGCGCTTGCCAACATCGACGCGCTGGCCGTCGCCCTCGGCCTGATCGGGGCCGGCTTCCTCTTCATGCTGGCGCGTTCGGCGCTCGCCGCGGCGATCGCGGAGCGGCAGCCGGCAGCGGGCGCGGTCCGATCAGGGGGGAGTTTCGCGGTCGGACTCGTCTTCGGGCTCGCCAATCCGGCCGGCATCGCCTTTTGGGCGGGCGTTGGCGGCGGGTTGCTCAGCCTGAGCGGCGGCCGCGCGGCGATGGATCAGATCCTCCTGTTTCTCGCCGCGTTCACCGTCGGCGCCTGGCTCTGGGGTTGCGGCATGGCCGCGGCCGTCGGTTGGGGCCGGCAATTCGCCGGAGCGCGCCTGTTTCGCTGGGTGAACGCCCTCTGCGGCCTCGCCCTGACCTATTTCGGCGTCCGCATCGCCTGGACGGCGCTGAACCGCCTCCTGCGCTGGCTCCCCTGGCTGACCCGGGCGTTCGCGTAAGCGGATGGCCCGGACGATCCGGCGGCGCGCGATCCGCGATCGGGCGCGGCGATACAGTAGGATTGCATCAGGCGGTTTGCGCCTACAATCCCCGCGTGTGGCAAAATAGAACAAGCGTTCGCTCGCAGCGCCACGGGGATCATGCCGATGCTGACCTACATCGAAGGCAATCTCTTTCTTTCGCCCGCGCAGACCCTCGTCAACACGGTCAATACCGTCGGCGTGATGGGGAAAGGGATCGCCCGGGAATTCAAGACGATCTTCCCCGAGATGTACGCGGCGTATGCCGCGCGCTGCGAGGGCGGCGAACTTCAGCCCGGAACGTTGCACCTCCACCGCACGCCGCACAAGTGGATACTGAATTTTCCGACGAAACGACATTGGCGCCAACCCTCGCGGCTGGCCGACATCGAGACGGGACTGGACGCCTTCATTCGCGGCTACGAGGCGCAGGGCATCACGAGCGTCGCCTTTCCGCAACTCGGTTGCGGCAACGGCGGCCTCGATTGGGAAGCGGACGTCCGGCCCATGATGGAACGACGCCTCGCCGACCTGCCGATCGAGGTCTACATTCATATCCATTCGGGCAAGCCGGATGCGGCCGAGCGACGCGGCGCGGCCTGGGTCGCGTCCTGGTTGCAGGACGATCCTGATTCGGTGGCCTACGATCGCTTCCGGACGGACCTATCCCGCGAGATCGACGCGCCGTTCCCCCCGTCCGTTGAACCAGCGGATGACGATGCGGTTCCCGCCGATCAGGCCCTGTTCGATGTCTGGCAGCGCATCAGCCTGGCCGGCGTGCTTCCCCGGCTGGCGCTGCCCAATCTGCCAAGCGTGCCGGCCAATCGACTCTGGGAAGCGATGGAACGTATTCCATATCTCGAATCGACACAAGCGTCTATACTGCCCGACGTTCATGAACGGACGAGCCTCCGGACGAGCGACATGCTCGGCGATCCGGAGTCGAGCGCGCTGCTGTTCGTGCCGCCCTGCCGATCCGAGGAAGCATGCAGCGCAAGCCCGACGATGCGGCAATCAGCGCTTTCTTTGACGATCTAGCGCGGGAATCGTGGCTCGGCCCCGAGCGGCGGCGCTGGCCTGATTTCCTATTCCACATCACCGACGTCCACAACGCGGCGTCGATCCTGCACATGGGTCGATTGCTGGCCCGTGCTCGGGCCGTCGATCTCGGCGTGATGGCCAACGATCAAGCCGATCCTTCG
>JAICJJ010000117.1 GCA_025928535.1 Thermomicrobiales bacterium | reverse complement strand
CAAACGTGGCGCGTCCGCACGTGGAACGAGCAACGCGATCTCGTCGCCCTCGAAGCCTGGATCCGGCAGCACGTCGAAGCCAATCCGCTCCCGTTCCAGAATATCGACACGTCGCGCGATCCGGGCGACGACCCGGCGCTGTGGGAAGCGACGCGGCTGATGCTGACGCCGCACGGGGTGGCGCGCGTGCAACTGGCGCTGTCGCGGGCGTTGACGGAAGGCGTGCTTCGGCTTGATCAGCCCGTCTGGGATCTGGCGGTCGTCGAACGCGAAGTTCCCTGCGCCGAACTGGCCGTTCGCGATTGGCTGGCGACGCTCGGTCATCTCTGTGACCTGTACGGCATCGCGGCGGGGGTGAAGCAGATTCGGCTTTGGGTCGAGCGGGAGCATCTGGCCGCGTTCGCGACGGCGCGTGTCGGTGCGGACGCGCCAGGACCGGCGGTGACGGTCGAACCGCTCGCGGCGCTGGATTCTGGAGCGTGCGTCGATCTCGCCATCGACGTGTCGGTCGGCTGCCATCCGACGCGGCGCTATCCGACCGATCCGGTACGCGACCGCGGCGCCATCCCGCGCCACACGATGGCCCTGCGGACGGCTCAGCGCCAGAGCGGCTATCGGATCGATCCCTGGCCGGAGCCGCGGCCAATTGCCGGTCCGCTCGCCCACGAAGCGGCGCTGGTTCATTTCCTCCAACTGCTTTTTCGGAAGCGGGAGTTCCGGGAAGGTCAACTCCCGATCGTCGAGCGGGCGCTGCGTCGACAGGACGTCATCGGGTTGCTGCCGACGGGAGCCGGCAAGTCGATCACCTATCAACTGCCGGCGCTGCTGTCGCCGGGGCTGACGCTCGTGATCGACCCGATCAAGAGTTTGATGCAGGATCAGGTCGAAAACCTGCATGCCGCCGGGATTCGCGACGCGATCCAGATCAACTCGGATATCGACCGCCACGAGCGGACGCGGCGGGAATGGCAATTCAGCCAGGGCGAATTCCGACTGGTCTTCATCTCGCCGGAGCGGCTGCAAATCCAGTCGTTTCGCGACCTGTTGCACCAGACGATCGGCGGCCGGCCCGTCGCCTTTCTGACGATCGACGAAGCGCATTGCGTCTCGGAATGGGGCCACGATTTCCGGACCGCCTATCTCAACCTCGGCCGCATCGCCGCCCGCTATTGCTCCCGCGATGGACGCCGGCCGCCGATTCTGGCATTGACCGGCACGGCGTCCGAAACGGTCTTGCGCGACGTGCAGCGGGAACTCGGGATTGATTCGGACGACGCGATCGTCCGGCCGAGCGCGTTCGACCGGCCGGAGTTGAAGTTCGAGATTGTTCCGGCCAGGCAGCACAAGAAGTTGGACAAGCTGACGGAATTGCTCAACCAGGGCATTGCCGACGAACTTGGGGTCGCGACGCCGGATCTCGCCAGCGGCGGCTGCGGCGGGATCGTCTTCTGTCCGCACGTCAATGGGCGGCGTGGCGTGTTCGAGGTGCGAGTCGGCGTTCTCGCACGATGTCCGCAGTTCCAGAGCAAGGTTCCCGACCCTGAGGTGGAGCCGGGGTCGCTCGATGATTTTGAACGCCAACAAATTGGCATCTACTCAGGTGAAAAGCCGAAAAAGTTGATAATGCTGGGCGATTCTGCGCGCACTGAAGATCAACGCTGGGCCGAAATCAAGGCCGAAACGCAGCGGAACTTCAAGGCGAATTATCAATCGCTGCTCGTCGCCACCTCGGCGTTCGGGATGGGCATCGACAAACCAAACATTCGCTACACCATTCATTATGCGATGCCGAAATCCATCGAAGCGCTGGCGCAAGAAGCGGGACGCGCCGGCCGCGACCGTAAACCTGCGGTCTGCGCTGTCGTCTTCACGGACGATCACGGTCCCGAGTCCCATGCGGACGAGGGCGACCGCCGAGCGGACTGCCTGGAGCCGGGCATCACCACTGAAGAAGCGACCAGGCGAATGGAATCGGTCGGATTCAACTCTGACGACGCCGAACTGCAGATGTACCTGCACACCCGCAGTTATCACGGCGTGCGGCTCGAATCGCTGGCGGTGCGCTGGTTCTTTCATCACTGGCTCGAGCCGTGCCTGGCTCCAGTCGCCGGCCAGGAAACGCCGGTGACCCTCGTGCTCTCCAAACGGGATGCATTCCCGGACGAAGTGGTCGCGTCGTTTGCGGGCGATGTTCGTAACAGCGAAGGCGATGCCGAGGTCGCCGATCCGCCGGCGCCGCCTCACCCGGACGTGCAGCGGGTGATTTACCGCCTGTCGTTGCTCGGACTGATCGAGGATTACACGATCGTCTACCAACCCGCTGGCGATATCTATACGTTGCAACTTCGCCCGCTGTCCGAGGACGCGATCCGGGATCGCTTGCGAACCTATGTCGATCGATATAAGTACGGCTACTTCGAAACGTTTCTCGCCGAACGCATCGAGCGGTCTGAACTCGACGGCGGGTTCGTCTGCAGGGCGATCGACGCGCTGATCTGGTTCGTCTACGAAGAGATCGAGCGGCGGCGTCGGGAAAACATGTACGGCGTGCGACAAATCCTGCGCGATTCGCTCGCGACCGAGCAGCCCGGCCAGGAATTGCGCCGCCAACTGCGTGAAATCTTTTCCTATTCGGCGCTGACCGAATCGGTGTTCGATCTCGTTCGGACCAGCCCCACGAACGACACTCCATGGTGGCGGCTGGCCGACGAAATGACGACGACCGAAGTCGCCGACCGCATCCGACTCCAATGCCTGCGGGCGATTGGCGACGCGTCGGATAACCCCGGGTTGCACCTCCTGTACGGCCTGGGATCGCTGGCAAGCGGGCGGGGCGCGCTCGACGATGCGGTCGGCCGGATCGATCTCGGGCTGCGGCAGTCGGCGCAATCCCAGCCCGACGGCGGAGATCGCATCGCCGCGCGACTGGTCGCGGAGATCTATGTGAAGGCGCCGGCGCGGGCCGACGAAGTGGTGTTGGCGATCCTGCGCCGCGGCAACGCCTCTGTCGCGCGGGCGACCTACCGCCGCACCGCCGATCCGGCGCTGAAGCGTGGCTGCGCGGCGATCATGCTGCGTTCGATCAACGGCGGACTCGACGCCTTTTTCGGGGGAGCGGATGGCGACGACGGACGAATTGCCGGACCTGGAATCGGAGGCGCGTCGCCTGACCGAGCATCTCGGCCGCCTGAAAACGGTCAACGCGGGGCTCGGCGCGGCGGCCGAGCGGGTCGAATCCGCCGGGGCCGCGCTTGATGCGGCGCATGACACATTGCGCGCGACCGAATCACGTATCGCCTCCTTGAACGACGGCATGTCGACCGCCCTCGCGGCGCTCGATCGGCTCGAACCGGACGCATTGCGTGCGACGATCGATTCAGGGTTTGGCAGTTTGGGAGCCGCTGTCGAACTCGTCCGTCAGGAGTTGGCGACCGAGTCGGACCGGAGTCAACGTCTTTTCGCCGAACATGACGTCGCGCAAGCGGACCGCGATCAGGCAATGACGGAAGCGCTCGCCGACGCCGCCTACCACGTCTTCGACGCGGTCGAGCAGACGCAGCGGCGGATCGAGGCGAGCCAGGCGGCCGTGCAACAAGGGCTGGCTGAACTCCGGAATCAGCAGGCGACGTTGGCTGAGACGTTGTCGATGTTGCGTCTGGGGCAGGAAGCGCTGGCGGCACAAACGCACGCAAGCGCCGTCGTGCTCGAGGACGTCAAGCCGATCATCGATCTCACCCGTCAGACCGCGACCGGCATCGACGCGACCGTGCGCGAGCGGCTGCCGGCGCTCGCGGCCGATGTCCAGGCGTTGCGGCTGCAACTTGCCAACGAAGCGAACGCCGTACGTCGCCGTCAGTATTTTCTGTTCGTGGCAACCATCTTGCTGGTCGCGTTTCTGACCGGACTTGCTTTCCGGTTTTTTGGCGCGCCTTGATCGTGGCGCGCGGCGCAGGTTCAGGCGATGCACGCGTCGGTGGGGAGCGCCGACGATCGTGCGGCGGTACATTGCGCCATCGGCGTGAAGGAGAGGAGTGGACGATGATCGAGGGAGCTCGCGGCGGCCGACGACGGTCGCTGCTCCTGCGCGGCACGGAAGCGGCGGGCGGCGTGCTGCTCGGCGGGGCGCTCCTGCTTTCCACGATCGCTGGCGCGGCGGCGCAGGCGACGCCTGAGACTGGCGCGATGGCCTCGCCCGCCGCCGGTCCGTGCAACCTGCCGACGCCGCCGATACTGCCCGGCGCGGCGGGATCGCCGGTGGCGATGGAAGCGACGGCTGAACAGTCGGCCGCGACGCCGATGGCGGAAGCGGGCGCGACTGCGACAGCCGCCGAGACGCCGGAGCCGCTGGCCACCCCGGCCGAAGCCTCCACGGCGCAAGACGCCATCGCGGCCGCGACGAATCTCGCCAACTGCTTCAACGCGGGGAACCTCGACGCGGTCATTGCGCTGGTCACCCCGAATCTGCTCCAAGAGCAATTCGGCGCGTCCGATCCAACCGCGGTCAAAGCAGCGGTCGACGCGGCCAAGGCCGGCGGGCCGGCGCCGAAGATCGCCATCGTCTCGACCGGCGACGCCAGCATCTACGAAGGCGGGAACGTCAGTCTCGACCTCGTCTACATGCTCGGCGACCATCAGTACGTGAACGCCCGCTGGTTCATGATCCCGGCCGACCGCTATCTGATTCTCGACCACGAGGAACGCTTGTCGCCGCATCCGGAAGGCGATACGACCGTCATCAGTTACTCGATCGCCGACGATTCGACCTCGGTCGCGTTCGACCAAAGCACCCAGATTCCGCAAGCGCCGGTGACGATGCTCCACGGCATCAACAACGGCGCGAAGCAGCACATTTTCCAGGTCGTCGAACTGCCGGAGGGCGGCGCGACGCCGGCAGCTGGAGAAACCCCGAAGGGCGAATTCATCGGCCGCATTTCCCTGGCGCCGGGCGAGCAACAGGATATGGCGCTGGTCGGCCTCCAGCCGGGAACGTACCTCCTGTACGACACGGGCGTCGCGGGGTCGATGGCGATCTTGACGATCACCCCGCCGGAGTCATAAGCCGGTAGAATCCCGTCGGCGGGTCAGCCCGGGCGGCTGGCCCGCCGACGGCGATGGATCATCGACCGTCCGCCTCGAAGCAGAGGAGCAGCACGCGATGAGCGATTCCGCGCCAAAAGGCAAGTTCGCCGCGCTCTACGAGCAACTGCAGGCGGGCAAACTCTCCCGCCGCGAATTCACGTTCCGCGCGCTCGCGCTCGGCGTCGGCTTGCCGGTGATTTCGTTCGTGCTCCGCGCCGAAAGCGTGCGCGCAACCGGGGCGCCGTCGCATATCGGCTGGGGCGTCGCCGCCGCCCAGGGCGCGGCGGGCCGCCCGAATGTCGGCATGGAAGGACGGAAGCGGGGCGAAGGCGGCGAGTTGAAACTGATTCAGTGGCAGGCGCCGACGGTCCTCAGCCCGCACGTTTCGACTGGCACCAAAGACTATCTGGCGGCGTCGATCGTGCTCGAGCCGCTGATGAACTATCTGCCGGACGGCACGCTGATCCCGAACCTGATCACCGAAGTGCCGACCGTCGCCAACGGCATGCTCAAGAAAGATCTGTCGGGCGTCACCTACAAATTGCTCGACGGCGTGAAGTGGAGTGACGGTCAGCCGTTCACGGCCGACGATGTCGTCTACACCTGGCAGTGGATCATGAATCCGGCCAACGCCTCGGTCAGTTCCGGCGTCTACGGCGTCATCAAGGACATGAAAGCGACCGATCCCACGACGGTCGACGTCACCTTCACCGCGCCGACCGCCAACTGGTTCTTGCCGCACACCGGCACAACCTGGGGCTATGTCTATCCGAAGCACATCCTCAGCGCCGGCGATCAGAAAGCCGCCAACGATGCGTTTCTGGCGAAGCCGACCGGCACGGGCCCGTACAAGGTCGATTCGTTTTCCCCGAACGACCAGGTCATCTACGTCGTCAATGACAACTTTCGCGACGCGAACAGCCCCTACTTCGCCAAGATCAACCTGAAGGGGGGCGGCGACGCGACCTCGGCGGCGCGGGCCGTGTTGCAGACGGGCGAATACGATTACGCTTGGAACCTGCAGGTCGAGCCCCAGATCCTGGATCAGTTGCAACAAGGCGGCAAGGGCAAGGTCTCCATTCCGCCCGGCACCGATGTCGAGCGGATCGAGTTGCAATTCGCCGACCCGAACAAAGAAGTTGATGGCCAGCGGGCGGAAGTCAACACGCCGAATCCGACCATCTCCGACAAGGCGGTGCGGCAGGCGATCAACCTGGCGGTCCAGCGCGATGTCATTTCCAAGCAACTCTACGCTGGCGACAAGGAGCCGCCGACGGCCAACATTCTGGCGGGTTTGCCATCAATGGAGTCGAAGAACACCTCCTGGGAGTTCAATCTCGACAAGGCGAAGCAGATTCTGGATCAGGCCGGCTGGGTCGACAACGGCGGCGTGCGGAAGAAAGGCGACGTCGAGTTGAGCGTCACCTATGTGACGTCGATCAACTCGGTTCGCCAGAAGGAACAGGCAATCGTCAAGCAGGCGCTCGAAAAAATCGGCTTCAAGGTCGAATTGCGGCAGGTCGATTCCGGCATCTTCTTCGACAGTTCGCCGGGCAACGAGCAAAACATCAGTCACTTCTACAACGACCTGCAGATGTACACCAACAACGTGACAACGCCGATTCCAACCGCGTACATGCTCAGTTGGTACGGCGGACCGGATCTCAAAAACATTTGCCAGAAGTCGAACCAGTGGAGCGGCCAGAACTATGGTCGATACCACAATCCCGAATACGACAAACTCTTCGAAGAGGCCGAGAAATCGACCGATCTCGAGTCGGCGGCCCAGATTTTCATCAAGTTGAACGACATCGTGATCAACGATGTCGCGGTGGTGCCAATCGTCGATCGCTCGTCGGGCAAATACGCGATCTCGAACACGCTGCACGACGAAAACGTCGCCGTGTCCGACTTCGAGGTCGACTATTGGAACATCCGCAACTGGAACCGCACGACCTAAGCCGCCTCTGCGGCGATTGAACGGCGATCGGATCGAGGGGGCGAGCGGTCGGCGCTCGTCCCCTCGTTTGTCCAGTTGCCCCTTGCGGTCAGGCGGCGGACAGCCCGCCGCGAACGGCTCGCGGATGGGTCATCCGGCCGGCGCGCGGTTGGCTCCGAATGAACGGGGCCGGCGGCGACCGACGCCACGACTCGGCCGACGCCGGGTCGAACCAGACCGCGCCGTCCGCGCCTTGGTCCAACATCGCGATCGTCGGCGTTGATGGGGGACCGACGGCGAACGACGCCGGGAGCATCGCCGTCAGCCGCCGGTCCATCGCGTCGATGCCCCGCTCAGGCGCGAACGCCATCATGCCGACCGGCGCCACTGTCGGCCCGCGCCTCGCGGGAGTGTCCGCCATGCTGGCGAGCGCAAAGGCGGGCGCGTCCGATTTCATCGCCAGAACGCCCGCCTTGAAGAAATCGCCGAGGTCGGCGGTGCCGGCGTCGGCGGCATGGCCGACCAAGGGGGCGAGGCCGAAGATCTGCTCGACCGTCTTGACCCACGAGGCGTGCGTGTAGAGGGTCGTGGTGGTGAAGCCGTT
>JAICJJ010000052.1 GCA_025928535.1 Thermomicrobiales bacterium | reverse complement strand
GTATGCGGCCACCTACCCGAATGAGGTCGTCGGGTTGGTGCTCGTCGATGCCAGCCATGAGGAGCAGAACGTTCGGTTCCAGGCCGTCTTGACGGCGGCGCAGTGGGCGGCTCTGCAGCAAGTGCAGGCCGGACGCCCTGACGATCCTGAGCGCGAGTGGATGGACTTCGATGCCAGCTTTGCCGAACTGCAGACGGCGGCCGCCGCCCACCCGTTGCCGCCGCTGCCGCTGGTCGTTCTCACCCGCGGCGTTCCGGCGGGCACCGAGGCTCCGCCTGAGCTGCGAGCCGCGCTGCCTCCAGACTTTCCGTGGCAGACGTTTGATGCGGTGTGGCAGGCGTTGCAGGACGAGCTGGCCGCGTTGGCGCCGGGGGCGCGCCACGTCATCGCCACCGAGAGCGGGCACTACATCCAGCTGCAGCAACCCGAATTGGTCATCGAAGCGATTCGCCAGGTGGTGGAAGGCGTGCGCCACCCGGACACCTGGGACGACCTCACGTCCTGCTGCGCGGGATAAGGCACGGCAACCAGCAGGGCATCACTCGTATATTGCATGAGTTCCGAAACCCGAACCCAACGCGCTTGTCGCCAGCGACGACGGCAGCGATCGGCACGGGGTCGCGAGCGCGGTTGACGAAACCAGAGGAGGTGTTCCATGCGCATCACCCCCGTTCTCGTGTTGCTCGTCCTGCTGCTGGCGCGGCCGATCCCGGCCCTGGCGCAATCCGCCACCCCGGCCGTGGCGTCACCGGTCCCGGCCCGCGGGGACTTCGCCGGGCTGGTCGACATCGGTGGCCGCAAGCTCTACCTAGAGTGCCACGGTGAGGGCAGTCCCACCGTCGTGCTGATCTCCGGCTACCGCTCCTCTGGCCGCTACTGGACGGACGATCTCCTCCACCCGGACGCGCCACGAACGATGGTTCTGCCCGGCGTGGCCGAGACCACCCGCGTCTGTACCTACGACCGCCCCGGCGCCGTCGCCACCAGCGGCGAGGATCTCCTCGTCAGCCGCAGCGATCCCGTCGCCCAGCCCCGGACTACCCCGGAGGCGGTGGTCGAGTTGCATGCGCTGCTGCAGGCGGCCGCGATCCCGGGCCCCTATGTCCTGGCGGCCCACTCGTGGGGCGGCTTCCTGGCGCGGCTGTATGCGTCCACCTATCCCGACGACGTCGTCGGCCTGGTCCTCGTCGATGCCTACTCGGAGCGGGTGGAAACCCTGCTGCCCCCGGCGCGCTGGGCGGCCCTGGTGCGGCTCAATCAGGCATTGGGCTCAACCACGGTCGTCCCGCTTGCGGGCTATGGCGATGAGGAGACGGTCGACTACTACGCGGACAACGCCGTGGTGCGCGCGGCCGTCGCGGCCTCCCCGCTGCCGCCGATGCCCCTGGCCGTCCTCGCTCATGGCCGGCCGTTCGACCTCCCGGCGGAGATCCTGGCGCCGTACGGGTTGACCGCCGCCGAGTTGGAAGCGGTCTATCGGGCGAATTCCGAAAGTCTGGCCACCCTCGTGCCGCAGGCGCGCTTCTTCGTGGCCAGCCAGAGCGGCCACGACATCCACCAGGATCAGCCCGAGTTGGTCGTTGAGGCGATTCGGCAGGTGGTGGAAGGCGTCCGCCACCCGGACACCTGGTATGATCTGGCCTCCTGTTGTGCAACGAATCCAACGAGCGGACAGGCGCAGAACGCGACCCCGGCCGCCTCGCCCGCGGCGGGCGTGAAGTCGACCGCCATCGTCGTCTCGGCAACGAACGATCCGTTGCGCGTGCCCGGGAGCGACGGGGTCGACCACCTGGAATACGACCTGCTGGTGACCAACGGGTTCACCGCGCCGGTCACGCTGACGTCGATTGCGGTCCTGGCTTCCGATGGCGAGCCGCTGCTGCAGCTCGATGGCGACGCCCTGGTCACGGCGACGCAGCCACTGATCGGCCGGACCCCAACGGCGGCGATCCCCGCCTCGGGCACGGTGGCGGTGGTCATGGACGTGACGGTCCCACCGGATCGGGCGGTGGAGCGCCTGGACCACCGCATCACGTATGAAGTGGCCCCCGATGCTCCGGTGCGTTCGCTGATCGGCAGCTTTGGGATCGACGGACCGCAGTTGCCTGTCGATCCCCGTCCGACCACGATCCTCGCCCCGCCGCTGCGCGGCGATGGGTGGCTGGCCAACAGCGGCTGCTGCGCGGCGGCGTCGATCCACCGCGGAGTGCGCGTCCCGGTCGGCGGCGCGCGGATCGGCAAGCCGGAGACGTTTGCCATCGACTTTGCGCGGCTGCGCGATGGCCAGCCGTTTGCCGGCGACGGGGCGCGGCCCGAGGACTGGTACGGCTTCGGGGCCGAGGTCCTCGCGGTCGCCAACGGCGCCGTGGTGGCCGTCCATGAGGGGTATCCTGAGCAGATTCCGCAGCAGCCGGTCACGCACGTCACCACGCCTGAGGATTTCGGCGGCAACGCCATTACCCTGGAGATCGCCCCGGGGGTTTACGCCTACTACGCGCATCTGCAGCCAGGCAGCATCACGGTGGCGGTGGGTGATCAGGTGACGACTGGCCAGGTCCTGGGGCGGCTGGGCAACACGGGCAATTCGTCCGGCCCCCATCTGCACTTCGGGTTGATAGATGACCCCGACCCGCTGGTCGGCGCGAGCTTGCCGATGGCCTTCGATCACTGGACTCTGCAGGGCAACTTCGATCTGGCGGCGTATGACGCGCGCGACGGAGATGTCCCAGCGGGGCTGATCCTCTTGGATGAGCCCGAACCTCAGACCGGCACCCTCCAGCTCTACCTGGACGTCGCCGATTTCGGCTGAGAGCATCCCGATCGTCGCCACATGTCCGCCGGTGGGTGATGCCACGATGCCATAGGCGACACGAGCCCCAGAGCGGGCGGAACGGATAGGCGCACAAGGCGGTGTCCCGTGCCGCGAATCCCCGTCGTGTGTGTCAAAAAGGACCCCTTGTGGGACAACTGGCGACGGGTCGCCGCCCGCCGAGGTTGGCGCAGGAGCGGCTGTCGCACAACTTGTCTCGAAATCAGGATTTCGATAGGTGCAATGCCAGATACGTTTCGAGACGAAAGATCCCTGGTCATCGGCTATGCCCACGTCTCGACCGGGAAGCGGACGCTCGGCTTGCAGTTCGACGACTGCCGCTAGGCCGGCTGCGGCAAGGGCTTCACCGCGACAGCCAGCGGCGCGAACGGCGACCGACCGGGCCGCCGAATCGGGACTTGACACGCTTCCATCGTGATATCAGTATCGAGGCATAATGATTGCCTCGCCGCTCCTCCACGAGCTTTCACATGGGTGAATTGATCGCGGGCACGCCCGCGCTCCGCATCGCGACGGCCGTCTCGCTGCCGCTCGATCTGGTCTCGGTCCTGTCGCTGCTCTACCGGGCGGTTCCCGGCAGCGGGCTCGATCCGTGGCTGATCGCGACTCGAAAAGCGCTGCCGGCCGATCTGCGCGCTGATCTCGATGTGCTGCACGGCTTTTCCGGTCGTCTGCTCTATTACCCGGAAGAACCGATCATGCGGTTCGAGCCATTGCGCCCCGACCATCTCGACGCCGGGTTCGACGACCTCGAGCGCTTTCTGGAACAGGCCGCGCCGGCCGACTATCTGGCGATGGCCGCCCACGCGCTGCAACGGGTGCACGCCGACTTGAATCTGCCATTCGTCGATCCGCTCGAACGCGGCGACGCGGCCTGGCGTCAAGCCCTTCAGCCCTGCCTGACCACGGCCGACGCGGACGAAGCGCTTGCGTTGCTGCGCGCTCCGGACGAATTGAAGCGCCGGACCGTCGGCCTCTTCACCCGGCTCTGGCGCACGGTCTATCAAAGCGAATACGAACGTCGCCTGCCCGAGATGACGGAATCGGCCCGACTCGGCCGCCCGGTCGCCCGCGGCGACCTCGGCGTCGCCTTTTGCGAATTGACCGGTCACCGGACGCCGCCTGAGTTGGTCGATGCGGCGTCGGCGCTGCAGTCAGCGACGTTTTGCCCGTCGGCGCATCTCGGCGATTTCGTCAGTTACATCCACTATGCGCCCGATCTGGTCGTCTTCTACGACGTCAGATCGCCGCTGACGGCGACCGACGTCGTCCCGGCGGCGGAACCGGCCGCTTCGCCGATCGCGCCGCGCCGGCTGCCGCCGAGCGATTTCCTGGATGTCGCCCGCGCCCTCGCCGATCCGAATCGATTGCGGGTGCTCGACCTCCTGGCCGAAGGCGAACTCTACGCGCAGGAGATCGTCGGCCGGCTGGGCATCGCTCAGTCGGCGGTGTCGCGACATCTGGCGCAACTCGAGCGCGCCGGGCTGGTCATCGTGGAGAGTCGGCGGGGCCTGAAGTACTACGCCATCAACGCGTGCCGTTTCGCCGAACTTGCCGAAGCGTTTCGCGACCGCGCGGCCTCGCTCGCAACCGAATCGTGACACGGCGCTCGATCCTGGCAGACGGGCGACGGTCGGCGCCCGTTCATCCCCGGCCTTCGCGCGTCGGCGCCTGAGGCCGGACCAGTTCGTCACCGCTGGCGATGTGCAGCAGGCGTGGCCGGTAGACCACCGAAAGCCGCGCTTCCAGCACGTTGGCGTCGCGCTCGCGGCCAACATCACGGCAGGCGTCGATTGCCGCCAGATGCGCCGAGCGTTCCAACTCCCAGAACGCGGGATCGTCGGTCAACTCGAGCGCCGCGTCGGCGCGCAAGGCATCGGCGAACGCTGCGCGCGCCGCATCGAAGCGCCGCCGCCGCGCCAGCAGAATGCCCCGCGTCAAGGCGGTCAATCCCCGCCGGCGGCGCACCACGTCATCGTCGTCGGACGTCGTCCCGTCAGGTTCCGCAACTGCCGGGAGCGCCGCGCCCGCGCCGCGCCGTCGACCGTTCACTCGGCGCGCATCCATATCGCCATCCTGTTCATGCACCCCGCCCTCGCATGCCCCCGCGATCGACCGCGCCGGGAACGGCCGATCTCGCGGCGATGCTAGCACCTCCGGTGTACGTACACAATGCCAAACGAACCTCGCTCAAGATCGCCCGCCGTGGCATCATGGTCCAACCGGAAAGGACGCCTCCGTCGCATGCAACCCATCGATCAACCGACGCCTACGGTTTCGCCGGCCGCTTCGCCCGGCGCCGTCGCCGACCTGATCGCCATGCTCCTCCCGGCGCGGCGCATCGTCGCCTTCACTGGCGCCGGGATCAGCACTGAATCCGGCATCCCCGATTACCGCGGACCGGGCGGCGTCTGGGAGCGCAAGGCGCCGCCGACGCTCGGCGACTTTCTCGACAACCCGGAAACGCAGCAGGCCTACTGGGAACGTCGCCGCTTCACCTATCCGGCGCTTCTCGCCGCCGAGCCGAACGTCGGCCATCTGGCGCTGGCGGCGCTGGAGCGCGCCGGTCGGCTGATCGGCGTCATCACCCAGAACATCGACGGACTCCATCAGCGCGCCGGCAACGATCCCGACCGGGTCGTCGAATTGCACGGCACGGCGCATCGCGTCGGCTGCATTGCGTGCAGCGCGGTCTGGTCCGGCGCGGAAATCCAGGCGCGGCAAGACGCGGGCGAGTCGTTCCCGCGGTGCGTCCTCTGCGGCGGCGCACTGCGGACAGCGACCGTCTTGTTCGGCGAATCGCTGCCGCCGGACGCGCTCCGGCGCGCGGCCTCGCTAGCCCAGGCGTGCGACGCGATGCTCATTGTCGGCAGCTCGCTCGTCGTCCAGCCGGCGGCAAGTTTGCCGGTCCTCGCCCGCGAACGAGGCGCGAAACTGGCGATCGTCAATCGGATGACGACGCCCCTCGACGCCCTGGCCGACGTTCGCGTTGCCGGCGACGCCGGCCCTACGCTTGCCGCCCTCGCCGCCGCGCTCGGCACCTAACTGGCGGCCGGTTCTGGCTGACAGACCGGGCAGAGATAAGTGCCCCGGCCGCCGACGCGGGTCTTGACGATCGTGGCGCCGCAGCGGAAGCAGGCTTCCCCTTCGCGGCCGTGCACGGCCGGAAAGCCATCCGCCGGATACGCCCGGCCATGGATGATCTTCGCGCCGCCTTGCGCGATGCCCCGCTCCAACGCCCAGGGGATCGCCGCGTAGAGCCGCTCGAATTCGTCGTCCGTCAACGAATTGGCCGGCCGCGCCGGGTGAAGCCTCGCCTCGTGCAACGCTTCGTCGACATAGATGTTGCCGAGTCCGGCGACCACCGCCTGATCGAGCAATGCCTGCTTGATTGGAATCCGCCGCCGAGCCAGTCGCTGCCGCAGCGTGTCCGCCGCGATGAGATTCGGTCCGACGCCTTCGTCGGCAAAGCCGAACGCAGCCAGCGCCTGTTCCGCGTCGGCGGTCGGCATCAGACGCAACCAGCCGAACTGGCGGATGTCGCTGTGATACAGGGTCGTGCCGTCCGCGAAGCGGTAGATGACATGCGTCGCCTTGTGCGGATAATCGCCGTCGGGCGCGGGAACCGGATGGCCGGCGACATGGCGCGAGCCGTCGGCATGGATGACCGCCAACTGGCCGGCGAGTTTGAAATGCGCCAGCAAGGTCAGATCGCCGGACCAGTCGATGGCCAACACCTTGGCTCGCCGCCGCGCGCCGACCACGCGCCGCCCAACGAGCGGCGACAAGTCCGCGATCGGCGAATCGCGCAGCAATTTCGGCAAGCGCAGATCGACCGACTCGAGGGTGCGTCCGGTCAGTTCGCGTTCGACGATGCGCCGCATCGTTTCGACTTCAGGGAGTTCCGGCACGCCGCGATTCCGCCGCTCACCGACCGCCGTAATCAGGGCCGCCGCCGGACGGCCCCGGCGGCCGGCGGCGCTGCGCCTTGATCCATTGCGCCGCGGACCGCCCCGCGCGTAATCCTTCGTCTTCATCGCGCGACGCCAGCACCACCCGGGCCATCACGTCCCAGGCCGCGTACGTGGCGTCGCGGTGCTTGCCCTGATAGACGATCTGCCGCGGTCCGAGCAGCCGGCCGGTGGAGGTGTACACCACCGTCCAACTCTCGTCCGAATGGGAGAGCGTGATTTCGGCCCGGCCGCTTCGCCAGACGAAGGCATCGGCGCCACTGACGGCGAACTCTCCCAACGCGGTCCCCTCCTCGCTCCCACGGCCGGCGCGCGTCCAGCGTCCCGCCGGCCCACTCCGCCCCCTCGGCGGCTGGCCCCGGCCCGCCGGGTCGGAAATGCTGGACCACGGATCGTTGCGGGTCGGGACGCTGCGGGTTGCAGAGTTTAGCGCATTCCGCGACGCGCGTCCGGGCATCTCGACGCCGCGTCGCCGTCGCCTCGCGGACAGTGGCGGCGGCGCGACCCGCTACAATGGCGCGGCGACAATCCATCCCGATTGTCCCCGATCCGACGTCGCGGAGGCGCCGCGCGAGTTGGAGACATTTGTGCCGCCCTTGCCGTGGAAGCGCTTCCTGCTCTCCGGTCTGGTTGCGGCGGCGGCCTACTTTTTGACGCCCCGTTCGATCGCGGGAACGCTGATCTATGCCGGCATCGCGCTGGCGGCGATCGGCGCGGTGATCGCGGGCATCCGGCGCTACCAGCCGCCCCGGCTATGGACGTGGCGCTGTCTCGCGATTGGTCTGACGTTCTTTGCCGCGGGCGATTTCGCCTTCGCCCTCGCCGAACGCTCCACGACCCGCATGCCTTCCCCCTCGCTGGCGGATGTCCTCTATGTGATCGGCTATCCATTCCTCGCCGCCGGCCTGTTCGCCATGATGCCGCGTCGGCGTCGAGGCGTCGATCCCGGCGAGGCGATCGACGCCGCGATTCTGGTCGTCGGCGTCGGCGTGCTGCTCTGGATCGGCGTTCTCGGCCCGATGGGCGCCCGGGTCGCCTCCGATCCGTGGACGCTGCGCTTCGCGCTGATCTATCCGCTCGCCGATCTCGTCTTGCTGGTCATCGCCGCCGGCCTCGCGCTCGACCGCTTTCCCAGAGCCCCGGCCGCCTGGTTGCTCTTGCTCGGAATGGCGGCGCAACTTGGCGCTGACCTCTTGTTCGCGCCAGCGCAAGTCTCCCGTTCCTATCATTCGGGAAATCCGATCGATCTCGGCTGGCTCGCGGCCTACCTCGCGGTTGGCGCGGCCGCGCTCCATCCGTCGATGCGAACCCTCGCCGACGGCGCGCCGCCTGACGACGCCGGGATGACCCGCCGGCGCTTCGCCATCCTCGCCTCGACGGCGATCGTCGCGCCGGCCTTGCTCCTGCTCGATCGTCTCGTCGGGCTCGGCGGCGCGGCCGAGGCGATCGCCGTCGCCTCGTCCGTCCTCTTCGTCCTGGCCATGCTGCGCCTCGGTCAACTGGCGCTCGCGCTCGACGCCGCGCTCGCCCAAAGTCGGAGCATGCGCGTCGCGCTCGGGCGCGAACGGGATCTCTTGCAGACCGTTTTGGAGCAACTGCCCGACGCGGTCTACATCAAGGACGCCGACTCCCGTTTCGTCCGGCTCAATTCGGCGGCGGCTCGCACGCTCGGCGTCTGCGAGCAAGACGACGCCCTCGGCAAGACCGATTTCGACTTTTTTCCCGCCGAGTTGGCCACGCAGTATTTCACCGATGAGCAGCAGGTCATCGCCGCCGGCCAGCCGGTGCTCAACAAGCTCGAACCGCAAAGTCTCGATCTGGATCACGCGTCATGGTGGCTGACGAGCACCGTACCCTGGCGCGACGAGCGGGGCGCGGTCATCGGCATCATCGGGGTCGGCCGCGACGTCACCGACCGGCGTCGCCTGGAAGAAGATCTCCGGCAGTCGGAAGAACGCTTCCGCGCCGCGTTCACCGGCGCGCCGATCGGCATGGCGCTGATCGCGCCCGACGGCCGCACCCTCCAGGTCAACCGCGCGCTTTGCGAGATGCTCGGCTATTCCGAAGCCGAACTCCTGGCGACGACGCTACGCGACTTGACGCTCACGACCGATGTCCCGGCCAACCGGGACCTGGCGGATCGGGCGCTGGCGGGCGAACTGTCATCGTACCGACTGGAAAAGGGCTACCGGCACAAGGACGGGCGCGTCGTCTGGGCGCTGCTGAGCGCGTCGCTCGTGCGCGACGGCGACGGCTCCCCGCGCTATTTCGTGTCGCAGATCGAAGACATCAGCGAACGCCGCCGCTCCGCCGAAGCGTTGCGCGACAGCGAAGCCCGTCTCCGGGCGTTGTTGAATGCGGTGCCCGATCTCGTTTTTCGGTTGGACGACCGCGGGACCTATCTCGACGTCAAAGCCGATCACCCGAGCATCCTCGCCGCCCCCGTCGCATCGCTCCTGGGACGCACCATCGGCGACGTGCTGCCGTCCGCCGTGGCTGACGGCATGCTTCAGGCAATCCGGCGAGTCATCGCATCGGGCGTCGCCGAATCGTTCGAGTACCGGCTCGAACTGCAAGGCGCCGCGCACGATTTCGAAGCCCGCATCGTCGCGCTGGCCGCGCATGAAGTCGTCCTCGTCGTGCGCGACATCACCGAACGCAAGCGCGCCGAAGCGGCGATGCTGCAGGCGAAAGACGCGGCGGAAGCCGCCAATCAGGCGAAGAGCCGGTTTCTTTCGACGATGAGCCATGAACTGCGCACCCCATTGCAGGCGATCCTTGGCTACGCCGACCTGCTGATGCTCGAAAGCGGGTTGGCCGTCGGGCAGATCGACGACGTGCAGTCGATCCAGCGGGCCGCCCGCCAACTTATCGCGATCGTCGATGACGTGCTCGATCTGTCGCGAATCGAAGCGGGACGGGTGGAGGTGGCGCTGGAGCCGGTCGCCGCGCGGACCGTGGTCGATCAGGTGCTCGCGACGGTCCGGCCGCTGGCCGCGGCGAAAGGACTGCGGCTCGTCGACGACCTGCCGGCGGACCTGCCGCCGGTCTGCGCCGATCCGCTCCGGCTGCGCCAGATTTTGCTCAATCTGGCCGGCAACGCCGTCAAGTTCACCGAGGCAGGCGCCATCACGATTTCCGCCTGCGCCAATGTGAGCCAGGTCGCGATCTCGGTCGCCGACACCGGGATCGGCATCGACCCTGCCGCGTTGCCGCACATTTTCGCCGAGTTTCAGCAAGCCGACAGCAGCCTCAGCCGGCGCTACGGCGGCGCCGGCCTCGGATTGGCGATTTCGAACCGACTCGCCGCATTGCAAGGCGGCGCGATCCAGGTCGAAAGCGAGGTCGGGCGCGGCAGCACGTTCACCGTGACCTTGCCGGCATTCCACTGACGAGCGTCGGACAAGGCGGCGCCGTCCAGTCGGACGGCGCCGCGCGATGGTTCGCGATCGCTCAGGAATGCGATGCCGTCCCGGCC
>JAICJJ010000518.1 GCA_025928535.1 Thermomicrobiales bacterium | reverse complement strand
GGGCCGACGATGCGGGCGGCGTTGAAGAGGGACGAATTGAGGGCGATGGCGTTGGTCAGGTCTTCCGGCCCGACCATCTCGACGACGAACGCCTGCCGCGCCGGCATGTCGAACGAATTGACGAAGCCGAGGATCAAGGCGAGCAGGTAGATATGCCAGATGCGAACGGCGCCGGTCCAGATCAGGATCGCCATCGTCGCCGAAACCAGGCCGGCCGCGCCTTTCGTCGCCACCAGCATCGAACGTTTCGGAAAGCGGTCGGCGGCGACGCCGCCGACGAGGCCGAAGATCAGCACCGGCGCGAACTGAAAGACGCTGACTAGGCCCAGCATGAAGGCGGAGGTCGTCAGCGACAGGATCAGCCACGACTGCGCCAGCGTCTGCATCCAGGTGCCGGTGACGGAGATCAATTGGCCCGCGTAATAGAGCCGGTAGTTGCGGTGACGAAAGGCGGCGAAGCCATGGGGCAGGCGGAAGCGGCCGGACGCGCGCGGCGCGGGAGTCGGAGCCGAACCGCCGCCGGAGGTCATCGCCTCAATCCTGGCGCGAAAACGCGGTCGTCGCGCCGGCCACCGCCGCGAGGGAAAAGCCGGCGAGCACGATCAGATCGAGGCGCGGGTCGGAACTCCAGACGCCGACAAGCAGCCCGCGCAGGAGATCGACCGCGTACGTCAACGGATTGAAGCGGGCGAGCGTCTGCATCCACTGCGGCGCCCGTTCGAGCGGGAATTGCGCGCCGCTGCCGAAATAGAGCGGCAAGACGATGAAATTGTTGATCGTGCCGAAACCTTCGAACGACGTCATGCGGGCGGCGAAGATCAACCCGACGGAGGTCAGGCCGAATCCGGTCAGGAGCATGACGCCGACGGAGGCGAGCAGTTCGAGCGGCCCGGGCCGCAGCCCGGCCAGCGGCGCGAAGAGGAAGATGACGCAGCCCTGGATGGTGGCGATCGTCGCGCCCGCCAGCGCCTTGCCGATCGCGATCGACGGGCGCGGGATCGGCGCGACGAGAATTTCCTTCAGAAAGCCGAATTCGCGGTCGAAGATGACGCTGACCGCGCTCTGCAGCGCGGTGAAGATGATCGCCATCGCCAGCATGCCCGGAAAGACGTAGGAAAGGTACGAAACATTCCCCGGGATCGTGATCGAGCCGCGCAAACCGGCGCCGAGCACGAACAGCCAGACGACCGTCCGCGCCAACGACCCGTAGAGTTGGGCGCGCTCGCGCAAGAAGCGGGTGACGTCCCGCTCGCAGAGCATCAGGATCGCTTCAAAATCGATCAGCCGCCGCGCCCGGGCGGGTTGAATGCGTTGGGTCGCAATCGTCGCCATCTACGCGCCTCTCGAACCGCGACGGCGCAACGCCGCCCGCAAACGATCGTTGCTCGCCGCGCCTTCGTCGCGAATCTCGCGGCCGGTCAAGCGGAGGAAGACATCGTTGAGCGTCGGTTTCGCGCTTTCGACGCTCGCGACCAGCACAGGGATCGTTCGCAGCAATTCGGGAATGAAGCGGTCCGCTTGCCGCACCTCGAACCGCATCAGTCCTTGTTCCACGACCGCGTTCAGACCGTAGCGTTCCCGCAGGAACACGATCGCCGCCGCGGGATCGGCGACGCCGAGGCGGACGACGTCGCCGCCGATCATCGCTTTCAGGCCGGCCGGCGTGTCGAGCGCGATCAGGCGAGCGTGGTCGATGATGCCGATCCGGTCGCAATGCTCGGCTTCGTCCATGTAGTGCGTGGTCATGAAGACGGTCATGCCTTCCCGCCGCCGCAAGGCGTGGATCTGCTCCCAGAGCGTTTCGCGCGTCTGCGGATCGAGCCCGACCGTCGGTTCGTCGAGAAAGAGAATGGCCGGCTGGTGCAGGAGGCCCCGCGCGATTTCGAGCCGCCGCTTCATGCCGCCCGAAAAGGTGCGCACCGAATCGCCGGCGCGGTCGGCCAGATCGACCAGTTCCAGCACGCGCTCGATCCGTTCTTGCCGTTCGCGTCGCGGCACGTGGTAAATCATGCAGTGGAAGCGCAAGTTTTCTTCGGCGGTGATCCGGTCGTCGAGGCTGTAATCCTGAAAGATGATGCCGATCGAAGCGCGGACGCGGTCCGGCTCGCGGGCGACGTCGTAGCCGTTGACGGTCGCGACGCCCGAGGTCGGCTGCAACAGCGTGCAGAGCATCTTGATGGTCGTGCTCTTGCCGGCGCCGTTCGGCCCGAGAAAGCCGAAAATCTCCCCCGGCCGCACCGAAAAGGTCAGGTGGTCGACGGCGGTGAAGTCGTCGAACCGCTTGACGAGATCGCGCACGTCGATCGCCGCCTCGCCGGCGGCGTTGCCCGCCGGCGCGAACGGGATGGACGGCTCCTTCAAAATGACGGCGGTCATGACGTCTCCCGTTGGCATGCGGCGCGCTCGTCGGCGTCGAGCATTGCCGCGAGATCGCCGGCCGCTGTCAGCAGGCGCGCTTTGCGCTCAGCCGCTAGCGGCGCCAGCAGCGACCGCAAACGATCGCGGACGACCGTCTCCGAACGCGCCAGCGCGGCCCGCCCGGCCGGGGTGAGGATCAGTCCGATCTGGCGTCGGTTGACAGGGTCGGGG
>JAICJJ010000381.1 GCA_025928535.1 Thermomicrobiales bacterium | reverse complement strand
TGGTCGGGATGGACGAATTTGACCATCTCGACCTTGTCGAATTGATAGCCCCGCTTGATGCCCCGCACGTCCCGCCCGGCCGAAATCTGCTCCCGTCGAAAACTTGGCGTGTAGGCGACGTGGTAGATGGGCAACATCGCTTCGTCGAGGATTTCGTCCCGGTAGAGATTGGTCACCGGCACTTCCGCCGTCGGGATCATCCACTTGTCTTCGTCGATGTCGCGGAAGAGGACATCGGCGAATTTCGGCAGGTTGCCGGTGCCGACGAGCGTCTGGCCGAGGACGAGAAACGGCGGATAGACCTCCTGATAGCCATGCTCGCGGATGTGCAGATCGAGCATCCAGGCGATCAACGCCCGCTGCAGCCGCGCGCCGTCGCCGCGCAGCACGTAAAAGCGCGAGCCGGAAATCTTGACGCCTCGCTCGAAATCGATGATGCCGAGCGCTTCGGCCAATTCCCAATGCGGCTTCGGCGCGAACTCGAACGCCCGCGGCGTCCCATGCTCGGCGACGACGACGTTGCCCGTTTCGTCCGCGCCAACGGGCACGTTCGGCAACGGGATGTTCGGAACTTGCAGCATCAACCCGCCGAGTTCGTCGTCGACCGCCTTGACCGTTTCGTCGAGCGCGGCGATGCGGTCGCCGAGGTCGCGCATCTGGACGATCAGGCGATCGCGCTCGGCCGCGTCTCTGGTCCGGCCGACGGCGCGGGAGCCCTGATTCAACTCCGCCTTGAGTCCTTCGACCTCGGTCAGCAACGCGCGCCGCCGCTCGTCGAGCGCCAGGATCGCGTCGATCGGCGCGTCGCTGCCGAGCGTCGCCATCGCGGCCTTGACCTGCTCCGGCGCTTCCCGGATCAAACGGAGGTCGAGCACTCCTGATCTCCCTTCAGCAATCGTCCAGATTCGTCCAGACACGACGGCGCCCCGCGCAGGCGGGGCGCCGGGAGCGTTGCGCGCCAGCCGCGCGGCTTGGCGCTCACCCGGCGCGACGCGCGCGTTCGGAGACGGTAAGCCGCGTCACCGGCGCGTAACCGGGCAGGAATTTTTCCCAACCGTCGGCCACCGGGCCATCGAGCCGCCGTTCGATCGTGTAGTAGAACCCGGCGCGCGGCTCGGTCGGCAATTTGCGCAGCGCCATCCGCACCTCGGTCAGCAATTTGCCGCCCTTGCGGTGGTTGCACGATTTGCAGGCCGAGACGAGATTGTCCCAACTGTGGCCGCCGCCGCGCGATTTGGGCACGACGTGGTCGATCGTCAGGTCGCCCGTCTGCCGGCCGCAATACTGGCAGGTGTAGGCGTCGCGGATGAACACTTCACGCCGGGTCAATTTGACCCGCGGCCGTGGCTTGTGGATGAGATAGACCATCCGGATCACCGACGGCGTCGGAAAGGTCCGGGTGGCGGAATGGATGGCGCGCGGCTCCGATTCGAGGACTTCCGCCTTGCCATCGAAGACCAGCACGATGGCGCGCCGAACGTTGCAAATGTTGAGCGGCTCGTAATTTTGATTGAGCACCAATACGGCGCTGTTCACCCTGCCGATGCCTCACCGGTTACAGGGTTGCCGTGGGTCGACCCTCGCACAAGGCTCCAACGCAACCAGCGAATGGCCTCCGACCACCGGCGCCTGGGCGGCGGCGGGTCAATCCGCGCCACGGCGCCCGTGCCTCTGCACGCACAGTAGCATGCGCTCCGTTGTCCGAACAAGCACTCGGCGCAATCTGGCCGCAAATCTGGCCGCCGCGTCGTCGGTCAGTCGCGGTCCGGCGTCCGTTCCGCCCGGGCCGCGAGCCATTCGTCGCGCAAGATGCCCATCAGCACCTGATCCTGATAGCCGCCGTCCGTCCAGACGTGCTGACGGAGCCGGCCTTCTTCCTGGAAACCGCAGGCGCGGTAGCACCGAATCGCCCGTTCGTTGCCGGCATGGGTTCGCAGCCAGACGCGGCGCACGTTGCGGAGGCGAAAGGCGACGTCGAGCAAGAGGCCGATCGCTTCCCGCCCGTAGCCCTGGCCCCACAGGCTCGGCTCGCCGATGCCGATGCCGAGTTGCGCTGTCCGATTGGTCCAATCGAAATCGAAGAGCCCGCAGCCGCCGACGAAGCGTCCGTCGATTTCGATGGCGAAGCGGCCGTCGTCGCGCCCACCAGCCGCCGTGTCTCGTTCGAAATCGGCGATCAGCCGTTCGAGTTGCTGCGGCATCGGCGGGTCGCCGCCGCCCGCCAATTCAACTCGCAGATCGTTGTTGAACGCGCACAGCAGCGGCAGATCGTCGCGCCGCAAGGCGCGCAACGTCACGCGCGGTCCCGAAATCATCGCTCACCCTCCATTGACTCGGAGCACGGTGGCCATCGAAGGCGCGGCGCGACGCTTGCGTGCCGACGATCGCGACGTCATGCCACGACACCGATCGTCGGCGGCGTCGAATCAATCATAGGTCGCGGGAGCCGGGAATAGATCATGCTGATCGCCGCCATCGTGGATCGGCGTCAATCGCGCATCGCGGGGCGGTTGAAAGGAGCATTGCATGGATGAGCGGCGATTTGACCGGTTGACCCGTCAACTCGGCGCGACGGCCGGTCGCCGGTCGGCGCTGAAAGGCATCGCCGCCGGTCTGCTCGGCGTCGGGCTGGCAGGCCGGGTCGAGGTGACGCTTGGCGCGCGCTGCAACCGCAATCGCGACTGCGGCAACAGCGAGCGATGCTGCGGCAACCGCTGCCGCGACATCCTGAACGATCGCCGCCATTGCGGCGGCTGCAACAACAATTGCCGAGGCAGCGGCACGCGTCTCTGCCGCAACGGCGGTTGCTTCTTCCAGTGCCGCGGCGCGCTCAGCGGCATTTGCGACCTGAACGCCTGCGGCGATCTTTGCGGCTGCAACGTCCTCGATGCCGCCAACGACGTCTGTGAATTCATCGGCGAGCGCTGCGCCGATCTGCGAACCTGCAACAACGACAACCAGTGCCCGGTTGGACGCATCTGCATGGACGACGGCTGTTGCCCTGGCTTGGGACGGGCCTGCGTCCGGCCCTGCATCCCGCGCATCCGGCCGTCCGCGGCAGGCAGCGAAACCGCGTTGCCGGTGGCGAACCCGTCTCCGTCGAACCACCGGGCGCCGTAGGAAACCCTCACCCCCTGCCCCTCTCCCGCTGCGGCAGGAGAGGGGAGTACGAACGTCTCCCCTCGCCCATCGCAATGGGAGAGGGGCCGGGGGTGAGGGAACTCAGTCCGCCGCCGTTTGCAGCGGCAAGCCATGTTCCTTGCGCGCTTCGGCGCCTTCGAAATCGTGGCTCACCTTGAAGCGCTCGTGGCGGCCGTCCCAGCCGTGCGAATAGGCGCGGGCGAGGAGGTCGGCTTGCGCTTCGGCGGAGAGCGGCGTGAAGCCGCGGCCGATTCGCAGGTCTTGCGCCAGCACCGTCATCGAATCGACGCCGACGCAGAGCGCGTCGATGTCCTGGCTGAGCGAATAGCGGATCGCGTTTTCCGGCGAAACGTCCGTTTCCTTCGGCAAGCGGCCGGCGGCGAGGCTTTTCATGCCGATGAGGCCGATCCCTTTTTGCCGCGCCAACGGGATGATTTCGCGCTGAAAGCTATTGAAATGGGCGTCGAGCACGTTGACCGGCATTTGAATCGTGTCCCACGGAAAATCGACCGCCAGCATCCGGCGGAAGATGGCGGGGCTCTTGTGGCCGGTGAAGCCGATGAAGCGGACTTTCCCTTCTTCTTTCGCCTTCAGCATCGCTTCGGCGGCGCCGCCCGGCGCATAGATCCGGTCCGGATCGTCGGGCC
>JAICJJ010000594.1 GCA_025928535.1 Thermomicrobiales bacterium | reverse complement strand
GTCGACAATCAGGTCAATCTGTTCCAGCTCGGGATCGAAAAGGCGATCGTCGTCCTGGCGATGGCGTTCGTCATCCTCAGCGGCGAAATCGACC
The DNA here is from genome assembly GCA_025928535.1 of Thermomicrobiales bacterium. Classification (GTDB taxonomy): domain Bacteria; phylum Chloroflexota; class Chloroflexia; order Thermomicrobiales; family UBA6265; genus JAICJJ01. The sequence continues at coordinate 1,865 of JAICJJ010000594.1, read as the reverse complement.
TCTCGGTCGCCTCGATGATGGGGCTGGCGGCCGCGATCGTCGCCGCACTCTTCGAGCAAGGCGTGCCGCTGCCGGTCGCGATCGTCGCGGCGCTGGCGGTGGGCGCGCTCTTCGGCCTCCTCAACGGCTTTTTCGTCGCGGTCGTCGGCCTCAGTTCGCTGGCGGTGACACTGGCCGGCTACGTCGGCTTTCGCGGCCTGGCCGAATTGCTGGTGCAGGATCGCTCGGTCGGCAACTTTCCCGACTGGTTCACGAACCTGGGGCAAAACGGGCTGATCGGCCCGATCACGCTGGCGATCCTCATCTACGCCGTGCTGGCGATCATCGCCGTCGTCGTGCTTCATCGGACCGGCTTCGGCCGGCGCGTCTACGCCATCGGCAACAGCGTGCCGGCGGCGCGTTTTTCCGGCGTGCCGGTCGTGCGCACCAAGATCGTCATCTTCATGGTCAGCGGTCTCGTCTCGGCGCTGGCCGGCGTGCTGATCGCGGCGCGCCTCGGTTCGGTTCGCGCCAGCACCGCCCAGGGCTACGAACTCGACATCATCACCGTCGTCCTCCTCGGCGGCGTCAGCATCTTCGGCGGCGTCGGCACGATGCTCGGGGTGCTGCTCTCGACCTATCTCGTCCTCAACCTCCGCAACGGTCTGGTCATCGCCGGCGTCACCGGCAACACCCAGACCGGCATCATCGGCCTCCTGCTGATCCTGTCCGTGCTCGGGCCGAATCTGGTCCGGCGCGGTCGGGACCGGCTGCGACAGCGGCGCGCCGAGATCGGCGCCCGCCCGCCCGCGATTCCGGCGGAGGGCGCGCTCGCCGCCGCGGGACCCGAGCCGCCGCCGCTCGGGCCGGGGAGGGAAACGGCCGGCGGCTGACGGTTCTTCAGCAAGGAGGAGCGAGCGGTGAACAGACGTCGTTCGATGGCGGTCGCCTTTGGCGCGGCCCTGCTGCTGGGCAACCTCGGCGCCGGCGCGCTGGCGCAGACGCCGATGGCGACGCCGAGCGGCCCGGCCGCGACCGCCCAGGCCGGGCAGAGCCTCAAGATGATGCTCTTGCCGAAGTTCCTCGGCAACGCGGTGTTCGACCAGGCGCATCAAGGCGCGGAGGAAGCGGCGAAAGAACTCGGCAACCCGGCTCCGCTCGACTTCGTCGGCCCGACCGCCGACAACGCGGCGGGACAGATCGACTTCGTCACCAACGCCCCGACCGGCGGCTACAAGGTGGTGATGCTCTCCAACAACATCGGCGACCAGATCGCGCCGGCCGCCGAAGCGGCGCAGAAGGCGGGAACGAAGGTCGTCACCTGGGACTCGCCGATCCCCTCGGCCAAGGGCGAAAGTTTCTTCATCTCGCAGGTCGATTTCAACGAGACCGGCAAGGTGATGGCGCAGATGGCCCTCGACATCCTGGGGCCGGACGGCGGCAAGTTCGCCATCCTGTCGGCGTCGCCGGACGCCGCCAACCAGAACGCCTGGATCGCTTCGATGAAGGAGGCGCTCAAGGATCCGAAGTACGCCAAACTCCAGTTGCTCGACATCGTCTACGGCAACGACGAGTCGGAGAAGAGCTACACCCAGGCGCAGGCGCTGCTCTCCAAATACCCGGACATGAAACTGATCATGGCTCCGACCTCGGTCGGCATCGTCGCCGCCGCCAAGGCGGTCCAGGACGAGAATCTGTGCAATCAGGTCAAGATTTCCGGCCTTGGCCTGCCGAGCGAGATGCTCTCCTACGCCAAGAACGGCTGCGCGCCGGAATTCGCGCTCTGGAGTTTCAAGGACCTCGGCTATCTGACCTATTACGCGTCGTACCTGCTGGCCACCGGCGCGATCCAGGGCAACGTCGGCGAGACGTTCCACGCCGGCCGC
>JAICJJ010000101.1 GCA_025928535.1 Thermomicrobiales bacterium | reverse complement strand
CGTTCGTCGATCTCGCCCACATTCGCGATCCGGCCCTCGTCGCGCCCACAATCGGGCAGGCGCTCGGCCTCCGCGACGCGATGGCGCGGTCGCCGCGCGAGACGTTGCGGTCGGCGCTGCGGGACCGCCATCTGCTGCTGGCGCTCGACAACTTCGAGCATCTGCTCGCCGCCGCGCCGTTGACGGCGGAACTGCTGACCACCTGTCCGCGATTGGCGATTCTGGCGACAAGCCGGATGCCGCTGCGGCTCTCGGGCGAGCGTTGCTATCCGGCGCCGCCGATGGGGCTTCCGAAGCCCGCGGTCCCAGGCGATTCGCCCCGCTCGGCGGAGGATATCGGGCGAAGCGACGCCGTCCGCCTCTTCGTCCAGCGCGCCCAGGCGACCGCCCCCGATTTCGCGCTGACCGACGCGAACGCCGCGACGGTCGCCGAAATCTGCCGGCAACTCGATGGGCTGCCGCTGGCGATCGAACTGGCGGCCGCTCGCATGCGCGTTTTTTCGCCGCAGGCGCTGCTGGACCGACTGGAACGCCGTTTGCCGCTGCTGACCGGCGGCTCGCGCGACCAGCCGGAACGCCAGCAGACGCTGCGCGCGACGATCGCCTGGAGCGATGACCTCCTCTTTCCGCCGGAACGCGATCTCTTTCGCCGGCTGTCGGTATTCGCCGGCGGCTTCACGCTCGACGCGGCCGAACGCATCCACGCGACGACGCGGGAAGCCGACCTGGCGGGAGAAATCGGCGAATCGGCGGCAGGCGACACGACGCTCGATCTCGTGACGTCACTCGTCGACCAGAACCTGCTGCGGCGCGACCATGCGGCGGATGGCTCCCCACGCTTCAGCATGCTCGAGACGATCCGCGAATTCGCGATGGAACGGCTCGTGGCGAGTGGCGAAGCGCTGGCCACGGGCGAAGCGCACGCCGCCTGGCTGCTGGCGCTCGCGGAGGAAGCCGAACCGGCCCTGCTCGGCGCCGAACAGACGGCCTGGGTCGAACGCCTCGAAGCCGAACAGCCGAATCTGCGCGTCGCGCTCGCCTGGCTGCGCGACCAGGGCGACGCCTGCCGAGCCTTGCGCCTGGCCGGCGCGACCGGCCTGTTCTGGACCCTGCCGCAATACCTGGCGGAGGGCCGCGACTGGCTCGAAATGGTCGTCGCCTTGCCGGGCGCGGACGACGCGCCCGCGCCGCTGGCCAAGGCGCTCAACGCCATCGGCGTGATTGGCCATTGGCAAGGCGATTTCGCGCGGATCGTCGCGGCGCTCGAACGGGCGGTCGTCATCCGGCGCGAATTGAGCGACGAACTCGGCGTGGCGGAAGCGCTCGGCAACCTCGCCAACGCCTTGATCGAAATCGGCGATCTCGACCGCGCCGAAGCGATCTATGCCGACTGTTTGCCGGTGTATCGCTCGTCGAACATGCCGGTGTGGGTTGTCGAAACGCTCCTTCAACTCGGGCTGGTCGCCGGCGCGCGAGGCGACTACGATCAGGCGGTCGACCTCCACGCCGAGGCGATGGCGCTTTCGCGCCGCCTGCCGGGCCAAACCAAAAACGACGACGCGCTTCTGCTCCTTGGTTGGGCCAGCGTTCTGCGGGGAGACCCGGCTGGCGCCCGGGCGGCGTATGCCGAAGTTCTCGCTTCCAGCATGGCGGAAAACGATCGCCTGCGGATCGGCCGCTGTGTACGCGGCGCCGCCGGACTGGCCGCCGCCGGCGATCCGCATCGCGCCGCCCGCCTCTTCGGCGCCGCCGCCGCTCAGCGGGACGAAGACCGGATCGGGCTGCGGCCGACCGCCCAGGCCGAGCATGACCGGCTGCTGGCCGGCGTCCGCGCCGCCCTTGGCGATGCGAAGTTCGCCGCCGCCTGGGACAGCGGCCGCGCCATGCCGCTGGCGGCAGCGGCCGCCGAAGCGGCGGGGCTGTTCGCCGGCGCTCCGGCCGCGTCGCGGCGCGACGGCGGGGAACGCCTGACGCAGCGCGAGGCGGAAGTGCTCCGATTGATCGCCGAAGGGCGGTCGGACAAGGAAATCGCGGTCGCCCTGGCGATCTCCACCCGGACCGCGTCAAAACATGTGGCGGCGATTCTCGCCAAACTGGGCGTGCCCTCGCGCGCCGGAGCCGCGGCGATCGCCGCCCGCGATCGTCTCGTCTGATCGAGCCGCCGGCGCCCGACTTTTGTCTCTGGACGCCTCCGCGCCGCGCTTGATAGCGTGGCGCGGCTTTCGCGGAAGCCGCCGACCGGATTCGATGGGAGGAACAAGCGCATGACCAACGAACGCTATGAAACGGGCCTCGGCATTCGTCGGGAGGTTCTCGGCGACCGCTACGTCGACAACGCGCTGCGTAACGTCGACGCCTTCAACGACGACTTTCAACGACTCGTCACCGAATATTGCTGGGGCGCCTCCTGGGGGCGCGACGGCCTTTCGCGCCGACAGCGCAGTCTGAATGTTCTCTGTTTGCTTGCCGCCCTCAATCGCCCGCACGAATTCGAGATTCACTTTCGCGGCGCGCTGCGCAACGGCTGCACGGTCGACGAACTGCGGGAAACCCTCATCCAGATCGCGATCTACGCCGGCATTCCGGCCGGCGTCGAGGCGTTTCGCATCGGACGCAAGGTGCTGGCCGAGGCAGCGGCCGAACCGGCTGAGTGACCGTAGCCCACTTGCGATTGCTGCGGCCGGCGCGGGCCAGCGACGCTTCCTCCGAACCGGAGGAACGATTCGCGTCAGGTTCCATGAAATCCGATGAAGACGCGCTTCCTGGGCTCCTCTACCATGTTCGGCATGCGTTGTCGTCGCCCGCAGGAGCGGGCCGGAACTCTGGACAGCCTCCAGCGAGCGACGACCTGGGGAATGAACGGCGCCCGGTCCCAGGCGTGGACATGGGAGGAAGCATGAAATTTTCGATCGCGGTCGATTTGGGGCGGGACAGCGCCGAGACGACGATGGAAGAAGCGCTCGCGCAACTCGTCGATATCGTCACGTTCGCCGACGCCGCCGGCTTCGAGATCGCCTGGGCCGCCGAACATCACTGCATCGAGTACACCGTCGCCCCCAATCCGCTGACGATGCTCACCCATTGGGCGAGCCGCACCGAGCGCATCCGGCTCGGCACCGCGGTCGTGGTCGCCCCCTACTGGCATCCGATTCGCCTCGCCGGCGAAATCGGGCTGACCGACCTGCTGACCGGCGGGCGGCTCGAAGTCGGATTCGGCCGCGGCGCCTACCAGTACGAATTCGACCGGATGGCCGGCGGCATCCCCCAGCAGCAAGGCGACGCCTACCTGCGCGAGATCGTGCCGGCGTTGAAGCGCCTCTGGGCCGGCGACTACGCGCACGAGGGCGTCTTGTGGAGTTTTCCGACCGCCACCGCCGTGCCGAAGCCGCTGCAGCAGCCGCATCCGCCGCTCTGGGTCGCGGCGCGCGACCCGAACACTTACGACTGGGCGATGAAAAACGGCCTGAACGTCATGGCGACGCCGCTCAACCAGCCGTTCAGCGAGGTCGAGAATCTGGCGCGCAAATTCAACCAGGCCCTGGCGGACAATCCCGGAACGCCGCGACCCCGGTTCATGGTCCTGCGGACGTCGTATGTCTATGACTCGCCGGACGATTGGATGATCCCGGTGGAGGCCGCCCGCACCAACGCCCGGGTCTTCGAAGCGCTCTTCAGCAACGCCAGCGGCGTCGTCAATGGGTTCCCCCAGCCAATCAGCCTCGCCGATCACGCGGCGAAGGCCAATTTCGTGCCCGAAGCGATCCATGAAAATCTGATGTTCGGCACGCCGGACGAAGTCGTTCGCAAGTTGCGGGCATACGAAGCGGTCGGCGTCGATCTCTATTGCTTCGGCGCCAATCTCGGGTTGCCGCATGAGTTGACCATGCGCTCCCTGGAACTCTTCGCCAGCGAAGTGATGCCGCATTTCACACGGGTCGAAGCGGAGGCCGCGGCGGACTGACCGACGACGGCCGATCGACGGACCATCGCAGCGACGCGAGATCGCCAAGCCTCGAAGGAGAGCGCGCGTGAACGATGCGTATCAGTTCCGGCGGTTTGTCGAACAGGTTCGGTCGCGCCGTCGCGTCGTGCAGGGCGTCGGCGCGCTCGCAGGACTGGCGCTGGCCGGCTCATCGCCGCGGCTGAGTGTCGCTCAATCGACCCCGGCGGCGACCGGCGCCTTCAAAGGGCGCCAGATGACGTTCGCCAGTTGGGGCGGCGCCTATCAGGACGTGCAAAAGAAGGCGTTTTGCGATCCCTTCGCGGCCGCCGACGGCGTGAACGTCCTGCAAGACGGCCCGGTCGACGACGCCAAGACGCGGGCGATGGGGGAATCGGGCCATTCCACCTGGGACGTGGTCGACGTGACCGACTCGTTTCTCTACAACGCGTCGCAAGACGGCATCTTCGAGCCGATCGATTACAAGGTGGTCGACCGCTCGGCGCTGATCCCGGACTACACGCACGACTACGGCGTCGGCACGATCGTCTGGTCGAACAACATCGGCTACAACACCGAAGTCTACAGCCCGGAAAATCATCCGACGAACTGGGCCGACGTCTTCGACGTCAAGAAGTTTCCGGGCAAGCGCACCTTCCCCGGCGGCTCGCCGGACGTGAACATGGAAGTGGCGCTGATGGCCGACGGCGTGCCGACGGACAAACTCTACCCGCTCGACATCGACCGCGCCTTCGCCAAGTTCGACACGATCAAAAACGACGTCATCTGGTGGGACACCAACTCGCAGTCCCAGCAGTTGTTCATCGACGGCGAGGTGAACCTCGGCCTCATCCTGAACGGCCGCGCCTACGACGCCGCCAAGAAAGGCGCGCCGATCGCCGTCGAATGGAACGGCAACATCCAAAGCGTCGATTACTTCGTCGTGCCGAAGGGCGCCGCCAACGCCGACGTGGCGATGGCGTTCATCCAGTTCGCCGGCCAGCCGGCGCAGCAGGCGATCATGGCGAACGAGATCGCCTACGCGCCGACCAATCCGGCCGCGATCAAGTTGGTCGATCCCAAGGTCGCGCCCTGGCTTTCGACCACCCCGGGCAACCGCGAAAAGGGGATCCTGATCAACGTCGCCTACTGGCGCGACAATCTGAAGACTGTCAGCGACCGCTGGAACCAATGGCTCATGTCGTGACGCCCGGAGTCAGAAAAGACGCGGCGGGACGGGCGCGGCGATGCCGCGCCCGCGCGGCTGCCGGATGGATCGCCTAGCATGGCCATCGTTCGCCACATCGCCAAGCGGCCGGAGGTCGGCGTCTTCCGCCCCGCGTCGAGCGACGGCGTGCGATTCGGTTCGGCGGCGCTCGTGGCTCCGGCGGCGCTCTTTCTGCTGATCACCTTCGTCTATCCGGTCGGGCTCTTGCTGCTGCGCAGCCTCTCGTTTCCGGTCTGGGGCATCCAGAACTACGCCGCGATCGTCCACGAATCGCTCTATCTGCGGGTTCTGGCCAACACCGTCGTCATCAGCGGCGTCGTGACCCTGCTCACGCTGGCGCTCGGCTATCCGTACGCCTACCTGATGGCGACCGGATCGCCCAGCGTCCAGCGGCTGATGGCCTTCGTCGTGCTCGTGCCGTTCTGGACGAGCATCCTCGTGCGCACCTACGCCTGGCTTGTCTTGCTGCAGCGGCGCGGCCTCGTCAATCGGGCGCTGGAGTGGAGCGGGTTGATTGCCGAGCCACTCGATCTCGTTCACAACCGGATCGGCGTCTACATCGGCATGACCCAGATCTTGCTCCCCTTCATGGTCTTTCCGCTCTTCGCGGTAATGAGCCGCATCGACCGTGGCTACCTCCAGGCGGCCGCGAATCTCGGCGCCCCGCCGGCGCGGGCGTTCATCCGGGTCTTCTTGCCGCTCAGCCTGCCGGGCGTGATCGCCGGCGTGCTGCTCGTCTTCATCCTGGCGCTCGGCTACTACATCACGCCCGCCTTGCTTGGCGGGCCCGGCGACATCATGATTGCCCAGTTGATCCAGCAACAGATCGGCGAATTCGGGGAATGGGGCATCGGCGCGGCCCTCGCCGCCATCTTGCTGGTCGGCACGGTCCTTCTCTCGGCGGTGCTCAACCGCTTCCTCAAACTCGACCGCATCTGGGGAGGACAGGCGTGAACCGGGCCGTCGGCGCCGCCGTTCCGGCTCCCGAGCGCCCGCCGCTGGCGCGGAAGATCGACCCCGGGCGGGCGCTCCTCACTCTCTTCTGCGTCGGCGTCGGCATCTTCCTGATCTTGCCGATCTTCATCGTGATTCCGATTTCGTTCAGTTCGGCCCAATTTCTCCAATTTCCGCCGCCCGGTTGGTCGCTGCAGTGGTATCAAAGTTTTTTCAGCAATCACGCCTGGATCAACGCCCTGAAAACGAGCGCCCTGGTCGCCGTGCCGACGACGATCCTGGCGACGGCGCTCGGCACGGCGGCGGCGCTGGCGTTGATTCGGTCGACCTTTCCCGGCTCCGGGCTGATCAACGCTGTCCTCATGGCGCCATTGATCGTGCCGGTGATCATCGCGGCCTGCGGCATCTTCGCCGTCTTCCGCTTCTGGGGACTGATCGGCACGTACAGCGGGCTGATCCTGGCGCACACGGCGCTGGCGATTCCGTTCGTCGTCGTCACCGTCTCCGCCAGCCTGCGCACAGTCGACCGGCGGCTGGAGCAAGCGGCGCGCGGGCTCGGGGCGTCGTCGCTGGTCGCGTTTCGCCGGATCACGCTGCCGCTCATTCTCCCCGGCGTGCTCTCCGGCGCGCTCTTCGCCCTCGTCACGTCGCTCGACGAAGTCATCGTCTCGCTCTTCATCAGCACCGCCCAGGTGCGGCCGCTCGCCGTCCAGATGTGGTCCGACGTCCGCGGCGCGATCGATCCGACGATCGCCGCGATCTCGACGATGCTGTTCGGGTTTTCGCTCGTGCTGCTGCTGCTCGTCAGCCTGCTGCGCCGTTCGAGCCGATGACGCGCGGTCGAGAAGGAGCTTCCGGAGTGAGTTCGGGCAATGGCCTTGTCGGTCAGGGCGATCTTCAGATTCGCAACCTGCGCAAGACCTACGGCGAAGTCGTCGCCGTCGATGACATCACGTTGACCGTGCGCGAAGGCGAATTTCTGACATTGCTCGGACCGTCTGGCTCAGGCAAGACGACGACCTTGATGATGATCGCCGGCTTCGTCCAGCCGACATCCGGCGCGATTGTGCTCGGCGGCCGGTCGCTGACCCTGCTGCCGCCGCACAAGCGCGACATCGGCATGGTGTTTCAGCACTACGCCCTTTTCCCTCATCTGACGGTGGCGCGGAACATCGCCTTCCCCCTCGAGATGCGCAACCTTCGCAAGGCGGAAGCGATACGCCGCGTCCAGGCGGCGCTCGATCTCGTCCAATTGCCCGACCACGGCGCGCGCTATCCGCGCGAGCTTTCTGGCGGCCAGCAGCAGCGGATCGCGCTCGCCCGCGCCATCGTCTTCGAACCGTCGCTGTTGCTGATGGATGAGCCGCTCGGCGCGCTCGACAAGAAATTGCGCGAACAGATGCAACTCGAGATCAAGAAGATTCACCACGACCTCGGCGTGACCGTCATTTACGTCACCCACGACCAGGAAGAAGCGCTCGTCATGAGCGATCGGATCGCCGTGTTCGATCGCGGCCGGATCGAGCAGGTCGGCCCGCCGGACGATCTCTACGACCGGCCCGCGACCCGTTTCGTCGCCGATTTCCTGGGCGAATCGAATTTCCTTCCGGCCGCCGTCGTCGGAACCGACGCCGTGGCGATCCGGCTCCGCTGCGATGGAGCCGACCTCGTGGCGCATGGCTCGCCGTCCGTCGTAATAGGCGAACGGGTGACCGTCACGGTTCGGCCGGAAAAGACGCTGATCCTTCCCGCCGCCGCGTCCGCAGCCGAGCGACATGGCCGCGAAAACTGGGTCAGCGGCGCGGTCGAAGAAGTGATCTATCTCGGCGAGTCGCGCAAATACCGCGTGCGGCTGCCGGACGGCGTGATGATGATCGCCCGCCAGCAGGCCGCCTCGATCGACATGCCGCTGGCGCGGCGGGGGGACGAGGTCGCGGTTGGCTGGCGTGCCGCCGAT